>NZ_QTPY01000009.1:0-233657 GCF_003857765.1 Burkholderia sp. Bp9016 | reverse complement strand
GAAGCGGTGTTCATGTGCGACCGGATTCTGGTGCTGTCGTCGAACCCGGGCCGCGTGATCGCCGAGATCAAGGTGCCTTTCAAGCACCCGCGCAACCGTCTCGACCCGGCGTTCCGCAAGCTCGTCGACGACATCTACGCGAAGATGACCGCGCGCCAGACCGGCGAAGCGACGAAGAAGGGGCTCGAACTCGGCAGCTGGCTGCCGCAGGTGTCGACCAACCTGATGGCCGGCTTGATCGAAACGCTCGCGATGGCGCCGTACCACGGCCGCGCGGACATGCCGGAAATCGCGCGCACGCTGCATCTCGAAGTGGACGACCTGTTCCCGATCGCTGAAGTGCTGCAGCACCTGGGCTTCGCCGACGTGCGGGAAGGGGACGTGTTCCTGACGCCGCCGGGGCGCGTGTTCGCCGAGTTCGGCACGCAGGAGCGCAAGCTGATGTTCGCGGATCATCTGCTCAAGCACGTGCCGTTGGCGGCGCGGATCAAGAAAGTGCTGAACGAGCGCCCGGGCCATCGTGCGCCGCGCGTGCGCTTCGAGCAGGAACTGGAGGATTTTCTGTCCGACGGCGCGGCCGAGGAAACGCTCGATGCGGTGATCGACTGGGGCCGTTACGGCGAGATATTTTCGTACAACGACCAGACCGAAATCTTCAGTCTCGAGGACGTCGAGTCCTGAGTGCGTGTGCCGGGCCGTGCGGCCCGGCTTCTTGTGTCGCACGCGTTACGCGCGACGCTTCGCACCGCTACTGCAAATTCCCCCACCGATCGACGGCCGGCTCGGCGGACGCCCACTTCCAGCGCGTGCCTTGCTGGCACGCACTCGCGAAATACCAGTCGGCCTTGTCGCCGTCCTTCACCGAGAACGCGAATTCCTTGCACAGCGCGAGCGCTGTCGAATACGCACGCGCGACGCGTACCTCGCCTTCGCCGTTCTCCAGCGGCAGCGTGTTCTTCACCTTCCACGGCTTCACTTCACCGACGGCCAACGTGCCAGCCACCTTCGCGATCGCGTCCTGCTGGTTCTGATGGAGCTGCTTCATCGTGCGGTTGACGGCCTCGTCGGTCGCCGCCTGCACGGCAATGCCGACGCCGACGCCCACGGCCGGGTTCGCAGTGACGAGGCCCGTCGCCGCGCCGGCGAGCGCGCCGCTTGCCGCGCCGACCGAGCCGCAGCCCGACAGCGCGGCGGTGGCCGCGCACAGCGCGCCGATCGCCGCGATACGGATCGCGACGCTCATTGCAGCGCGCCCCAGCGCTCGGTCGCGGGCTCGGCCGACGCCCATTTCCACACCGAGCCCTCGCGGCAGATCGTGGCGACGTAGAACGCCGATTGCGCGGCCTTGTCGCCCTTGGCGGGCGTGTCGACCGCGAACACGATTTCCTTGCAGTCGAGCGGGCCGACGCTGATCATCCGGCTCACCGTCACGCGGCCCTGTTCGTCGTCCTCGATCGGGAACGAATGGTGCGTCGACCACGACGCGACGCCGCCGACATCCAGCGGGCCGGCTGCCTTCGCGATCTGTTCCTGCGTATAGCGGTGGGCGACGCGCTGCGTGTACTGGACACCCGCACGGGCGCCGGCGACGGCGCCCAGGCCGATGCCCGTCGCGACGGCGGCGTTGCTGGTGACTTTTGATGCGATCGCGGCGCCCGCGATACCTGCGCCGGCGGTCGCGCCTTCGCTGTACAGCGAGTTGCAGCCGGACAGCAGTGAGGCCGTGGCGAGCGCGGCCAGCACGATGCGCGCCGGCATGGCCCGGTGCGGCGATTCGAAGCGAATGTTCATCCCTGAGTGCAAGTCCTGTCTGGGTGAGCGGCGACGCGTGCGCGCCCCCTTGCCGCGTCATTGTTTCGCAATTGTCATAGGAAAACTGCAAAGCTTTGACAAATCGCCCCACGGCAACTCGCGCGCATACGCGCGGCGCTATTGTCGGACAGATGATTGGCGAGGGGTCGAAACGTTACAAATTGAAGGTAATTGTTACCTTCGCACGCTCGGAAGCGACCTAGACTGTTTTGTTATGGAATGTTTCAACGACGGCCCCGAGCCGCGCTGCATATGAGACACCCAGCCATGCGCCGTTCGAAACGCCTTTCACCGCGTCCGCCCGAGATGGGTGCCGACCGACCCAATCCGCAGCGTGACACGCCTGTCGCGCCGCCCGCGGGAGCGCCCGACCAGGCGCCGTCCGACGGCGATCACAACCAGGGCGGCGCCCGCCCGGAAGGGCTCGACTATCAACGCGATCTCGGCCAGGAGCAGGACGCTTGACGCTGTCGCCGTTGCATTCCGCTGCCGCACTTCACTGCGCTCTTTGTTGCATCGCTCACATCTGAATCGCCGCGCGACCGCCTTTGGGCCGCCGCACCCGTCGTGGCGCGCGCCGCGCGTCATCCAATCGAATCGAGGAGGGGAAGCTGCATGAGCAGATTGATCGTGGTATCGAATCGTGTCGCCGCGGGCGAGGACACACGTCCGAGCGCGGGTGGTCTCGCGGTCGGTGTGATGGACGCGCTCAAGGAAACCGGCGGCGTCTGGTTCGGCTGGAACGGCGAGATCGTCGGTGCGCCCGACGCCGAGCCCGCGATTCAGCGGGACGGCAACGTCACGTACGCGACGCTCGGGCTGACCCGACGCGACTACGATCAGTACTACCGCGGCTTCTCGAATGCGACGCTATGGCCGGTGTTCCATTACCGTGGCGATCTCGCCCGTTTCGACCGGCAGGAGTACGCGGGCTACCTGCGCGTGAACGCGATGCTCGCGCAGCAGCTCGCCGCGCTGTTGCGGCCCGACGACCTGATCTGGGTGCATGACTACCATCTGCTGCCGTTCGCGCATTTCCTGCGCGAGCTTGGCGTGAAGAACCCGATCGGCGTTTTCCTGCACATTCCGTTTCCGTCGCCGGAGATGCTGCGCCTCGTGCCGCCGCACGAGGAACTCGTGAAGTTCATGTGCGCGTACGACGTCGCGGGCTTCCAGACCGACGCCGACAAGCAGGCGTTCGCCGACTACATCGAGCGGCGCGGGATCGGCACGGCGAGCGACGACGGGATGCTGCATGCGCACGGCCGCGTCGTGAAGGTTGCGGCCTATCCGATCGGCGTGCATCCGGATGCGATCGCCGAGGCGGCGGTCCAGTACGGTTCGCGTAAGCCGGTGAAGATGCTGCGCGACGCACTCGACGGCCGCAAGCTCGTGATGAGCGTCGACCGTCTCGACTATTCGAAGGGACTGGTCGAGCGTTTCCAGTCGTTCGAGCGGATGCTTGCGAACGCCCCGGGCTGGCAGGGGCGCGTGTCGCTCGTGCAGATCGCGCCGCCGACGCGCTCCGACGTGCAGACCTACCAGCGCATTCGAGAAACGCTCGAAGGCGAGGCCGGCCGCATCAACGGCCGCTTCTCGCAGCTCGACTGGACGCCGATCCAGTACCTGAACCGCAAGTACGAACGCAACCTGCTGATGGCGTTTTTCCGGATGTCGCAGGTCGGCTACGTGACGCCTTTGCGCGACGGGATGAACCTCGTAGCGAAGGAATACGTCGCGTCGCAGGATCCGGCTGACCCGGGCGTGCTTGTGCTGTCGGAGTTCGCGGGCGCGGCCGCCGAGCTGACCGGCGCGCTGCTCGTCAATCCGTACGACCTGTCGCAGATGGCCGACGCGCTCGAGCGCGCGCTGTCGATGCCGCTCGCGGAGCGGCAGGCGCGTCATGAACAGAACCTCGCGCGGCTGCGCGAGAACGACCTGTCGGTATGGCGTGATACGTTCGTCGCCGACCTGCGCAGCGTCGCGGCAGCCGCGTCGGTCACGCAGCGGGCAGGCCGGCGGGTCGCTCATGTCTGAGTGCGTGGAAGCGGCCGGTGCCGACGATGCGGCCGGCCGTTTCCACGTCGTCACGGGCGGCCCCGGCTCGGGCAAGAGCACGCTGCTCGATGCGCTCGAGCGTGCCGGTTTCGCGCGCTCGCAGGAGGCCGGGCGCGGCGTGATCCGCGACCAGACGGCGATCGACGGCCAGGCGCTGCCGTGGCGCGACCGGGCCGCCTTCGCGGAACTGATGCTCGGTTGGGAGATGCGCTCGTACCATCTGGCGCGATGCGCGCGCGGGCCGGTGTTCTTCGATCGCGGCGTGCCGGACGTGATCGGCTACCTGCGGTTGACGGGCCTCACGGTGCCCGCGCATGCGGATGCGGCGGCGCGGCGTTTTCGCTATCACCGGCGCGTGTTCATCGCGCCGCCATGGCCCGAGATCTACGTGCAGGACACCGAGCGCCGGCAGGATTTCGCGGAAGCCGTGCGGACCTACGAAGCGATGGTCGACTGCTATACGTCGTACGGCTATCGGCTGATCGAGCTGCCGCGCGCGAGCGTGAAGGCACGCGTGCGCTTCGTGATGGATACGCTCGACGCGGCGTGACGTGCGTACGTTGCACGCGTCGATTTCAGGTTGCCGCGTCGGGCTTTGGCGACGCGATGCGCAGCATGCTCACCACCGCTGCGATCGCTGCGAACGCCGTCGCGAGATAGAGCGCGATGGTCGGCCCGCGATCGGGCGCAAGCCCGAAAATCAATGCGACGAGCGCGGCGCCGAGCGTCTGGCCGGTCAGGCGAGCCGTGCTCAACATCCCGCCCGCGCCGCCACTGCGCTCGCGCGGCGCCGACGACAGCATCGCGCGGTTGTTCGGCGACTGGAACAGCCCGAAGCCAGCGCCGCACAGCGCCATCCGCCACACGATGTCGACGGTGCCCGGGTGCGGGCCGATCGTCGCGAGCGACAGCAACCCGAGCGCGAACAGCGCGAGCCCGATCCCGCCGAGCACGCCGGCCGAGTAGCGGTCCGACAGCACGCCCGCGAGCGGCGCGGCGAACACGATCACGAGCGGCCACGGGGTCATGTAGAGGCCGGTTTCGACCTGCGAGAAGCCGAGCGAATTCTGCAGCCAGAACGGCAGCGCAACGAACGCGAGCATCTGCGACGTGAACGATGCGACCGACGTGCAGATCGACAGCGCGAACATCGGAATGCGCATCAGGTCGACCGGCAGCAGCGGCGCCGGCTGCGACAGTTGACGCTTCACGAAGAAGTAGCCGATGCCGAATGCGACGGCCAGTTCGATCACGACGTATGCGCGGCTTTCGCCGTGGCCGAATCCGTCGACGGCCATGATCAGCAAGCCGAACACGCAGGCGTTCATCAGCGCGCTCGGGAAGTCGTACGGCGCGTTGTGCCGCGGGTTGGTCGGCAGCGCGCGGAGGCTGCCGAATACCGCCGCGATGCCGATCGGCACGTTGACCGCGAACAGCCACGGCCACGACGCGAACGACAGGATCGCCGACGCGACCGTCGGGCCGATTGCCGACGACAGCGCGACCACCATCGCGTTGATCGACAGTCCGCGCCCGAGCATCGCCGACGGGTAGATCATTCGCACGAGCGCCGCATTTACGCTCATGATGCCGGCCGCGCCGAACCCCTGGATCACGCGCATCACCGCGAGCATCGGCAGCGAACCGGCGAGCGCGCAGCCGAGCGATGCCGCCGTGAAGAGTGCTAGCCCGGCGATGTAGATGCGGCGGTAGCCGATGCGCTCGCCGAGCGATGCGAGCGGCAGCAGGGTGATCGTGACGGCGAGCTGGTACGCATTGACGATCCAGATCGATGCGGCGTCGGACGCGTGCAGGTCGCGCGCGATCGTCGGCAGCGCAACGTTAGCGATCGCGCCGTCGAGTACGGCGAGCGTGATGCCCAGTGCGACGCAGACGATCGCCCAGTAGCGTTGCGGAAGCGGCAGGCCGATATCGGCGTTCATGACGGGAGCGAAAGTGGGGTTGTCCGCGCGCCCGGATGCCGGTTGCGTGCGCAACCATGCCCACGGGTGGAGGCGGCGGTGAATGGCCAGGCCGGCACGGCAACTGCGCCGAAGCGGGACCGATCGAGTGTATCACCGGCTCGCATCGGCCGCCGTCGACGCGCGCTCAGCCTTCGAAGTCGAGGCCGCCGAGCCGCACCAGCGGGTCGGCCTGCGTGCGCGATGCCAGATCGATGTCGCGTGCGCCTTCCCATGCGCTCAGCTTCCTCGGCAGCGCGCCCAGGTAGTGCTCGAAGCGTGCGGGCCCGTCGGGCTCCATCAGCCGTTCGATCTCATCGCCGTCCCAGGTCAGCTCGAGGTTCAGCGGATGCACATAGCCGCTCACATGCTCGTGCGGTGCGCTGCGGATTCGTACGCGCGTCGGTTGCCCGTGTCCGCCGTACGGGATGACGTCGGCCTGGACGTGATCGGCGAAGAAAGCGGCGATTGCCTGCGCGATGCGCGGTGCGAATTCGGTATCGAAACGGCGGGCGGTTTCGGGCTGCATGAAGGCGTCTCCTGTATGCCGAAAATCGTAGCACGGCGGTGCCGCGTTTCGGCGTGCGTGATACCCGTAATGGCGCGTTACCACTTGCTGCATCTATTACGGCCGGGTGCCGCCACAATGCATCGCATCCAGTACCACTTCGCGTGGGAGTCCATCATGAAAAAAATTGCCGCAGTATGTGTCCTCGCCGGTTCGCTCGTCGCGGCGGGTCCGGCGTCCGCACACGGCCGCGATGGCGGCGCCGTCATCGGCGCGCTGATCGGCGGCGCGGTGCTCGGCGCGATCGTGACGTCCGCGATCAATCCGCCCGTCGCGTACCAGGCGCCCGTGTATCAGGCGCCGGCCTACTACCAGGCACCGGCGTATCAGCAGCCGGACTATCCGACCTATCAGCAGGCGCAGTATCAGGGCGACGGCCCGAACTATTGCTACGACCGCTATCAGCGTGCGTACGTGTGCGGTGCGCCCGTATCGGGTGGCTATGCACAGCCGGCCGGCTGGTAAGCGGGAGGATGGCCGGATTCGGCGCGGCGTGGTACGCGCCGATCGAGCCGCCGGTACGCAGGACGACAAAAAGCAAGGCCCTCGCATGATGCGGGGGCCTTTGTCATTTCGCGAATACAGATTCTCGTGCGCTACACGGCACGCCGCGCGAGGCGGCGTGCGGATACAAACGGTTGCAATTGGACCGCCTGGCTCAGTGGCGATGACCGCCGCCGTCGCCATGACCGCGCCCGCCACCGCCTTCGTTCCAGTCGCTGCGACGTCCGCCGCCGTGACCCCAGCCGCCTCGATGGTAGTCGCGACGTCCGCGGTCCCAGTCGCGTCCGCCGCCGCCACCGCCCCAGATATTGACTGTGCCGTAGACCGGTGACGGGCCGTACGCATAGCCGGGATCGGAATAGTAGGGCTGTCCGTAGCCGTATCCGGCCCCCGGACCGACGACGCAGCCGGCCAGCAACGTGGCGACGCCGGCGGCAGCAATGAGCTTCAGCATGATGTTCTCCCTTGGTTCCCCTATAAGTACCGCGCGCGGAGATTGCCGGCTGTTTGCAATTGTGTCGTCAAATTACAGATTCGTAAGCCGTTGCGACGAAAGTGTTAGCATCCGGGGCCTATTTTGTTTATGAGGAGCATATCGATGAAATTCGCGATCCGGGCTGTCCTGGCCGCCATTTGCGTCACGACCGCCGCCGCGTGCGCGGCCGGGCCCGCATCGGCGCCCGCCGTGTCGGCCGAGTCGATCAAGATGTTCCCGCAGCCGGCGGCCGGGCAGCAGCGTGCAGTGATCGCGCTGCCCGCGCTCGAGAACGAGGGCGACGCTCGCGTCGAGCTGATGATCGGCAAGACGCTGCAGACCGACTGCAACCAGCAATGGTTCGGCGGCGAGCTGACCGCCGAGGACGTGAAGGGCTGGGGCTATACGTACTATCGGCTGACCGACGTGAAGGGGCCGGCATCGACGCTGATGGCGTGCCCGGGCCAGGCGCCGCAGCAGCGGTTCGTCCAGGTGCGCGGCGACGGCCAGCTGCTGCGCTACAACAGCCGTCTGCCGCTCGTCGTGTACGTGCCGGACGGTTTCGACGTGCGCTACCGCGTGTGGCATGCGTCGAAGGACGTGCAGCATGCAGTGACGCAGTAAAGCGGTATTGGCGCGGCCGCGCGGGGCGCCTGTCGCCGCGTGGCTGCGTGCGGTTTGCACGATATTTCCCGATCACGACGGCTTGCGCCGTCGCCTGCCTGAATCCATATCCCCAGTTCGACTGTCACGTAGACGCGCGAGCGCATGTCGCATGTCGTCGTGATGACGCTGCGATGAATGACAGAGGATACCGAACGGTTGATGCGAAGCACGCCAGATTATTTATTTACAAAGTAGCCTGGCGTACTTACGATGAGGCCACCTTGGGCTAGTGGAACATCGTATGCGTACAGTCGATCGGGCAACGCTTGCCGCGCTCTGTCTTGGTCTTGCCGCATGCGGTGGCGGCGACGACAACGCGGGGCCCGCACCGCAGACAGTTGCGAGCACATCGACATCGCCGGCCGAACCTGCCGGCGCGGCATCCGGCGCTTCGGCTTCATCGGCCACATCCACTTCATCGACGAATTCCGGCAGTGCTGTGCCGACGGCCGGTTCGTCCAGCACGGCCGGCGCGACACTTCAGCCCGTCAACGGCGCCAAGCCGGTTGTCATCGCGGACATGACGATCGCTCCGGCCACGGACGGCAGCGATCAGGCCGACGCACTGCAGAAGGCAATCGACAGCCTGCAGGCCGGCCAGCGCCTGATCATCGCACCGGGGCGTTACGTCGTCGGGCATTCGCTCGCGGTGACGGTGCCGCAGGCGGTGATTTCCGGATACGGCGCGACGCTGGCCGCCACGAATCCGGCCGACCAGACGATCGTGATGAGCGGCACCGGTTCGACGCTCGTCGGCGTGACGCTGGCCGGCACCGGCACGACGCGCCTCACGACGCCCGAGTCGACCAAGGTCGAGGTGACGGGCACGGACGTTCAGGTGCTCGGCGTGACGATCCAGGGCGGTGCAAGCGCCGGGATCTTCGTGTTCGGCGGCAGCGGCGTCGCGATCGTGGACAACACCGTGCGGGCGACGCTCGCCGACGGCATCCATACGACCTACGGTTCGACCAACGTGCTGGTGCAGAACAACACGGTGACCGGCACCGGCGACGATCTGATCGCCGTGGTCAGCTATATCGGCGACGGCCGTCTGAGCAGCAACGTGCTGATCGACCATAACGCGGTGTCGGGCAACGCTTGGGGGCGCGGCATTTCAGTCGTCGGCGGGCAGGGCGTGACGATCTCGAACAACACGGTCGACGGCGTTCAGAAGGCGGCGGGCATCCTCGTCGCGCAGGAAGACAGCTGGCAGACATACGGGGCGTCGAATGTCGTCATCAAGGGCAATACCGTCACCAACATCCAGAACTCGACCGTGAACAACGGGCTTCAGCCGACGCAGCAGGCTGCGATCGAACTGGATACGTGGTCGGGGACGGTGTCGGACGTCGCGGTGACCGATAACCGGGTGTCGGGAGTCGGGTATTCGGGGTTTCGGGCGTACGGGAACGTGTGCTCGTTCAGCGTGACGGGGAATACGTTCGCTTCGATCGTCGGCTCGCCGGTGCAGTTGCTGACGAACGGCTGCGCGGCGAGCCAGATCGTCGTCGATGCGAACCAGTTTGGCGATGGCACCGCGCTGGCGCTGCCGGCCGGGGCGTCGTTGGCGGGGGCGTTGACGGTGGCCGGGGCGAGCGCGAGCTTGATGCCGCAGGTCAGGACGGGGTTGATGCAGTGAGGAGCGCCGGACGGTGCCTTTGTACAAGCCCGTTTACCGCACTGCCTTCATAAACCGAACGGATACAGCTCCACCGAGCGCCGGGTTGCGACTGTCGACAGCGGGTTGATCAGGGCCGCTACGTCTACCGCACCGGGGGCGACAACAGCCGTCGAAGACGCCGGGCATTCTGCGCTTACCGATCTGGCGGCAATCGTCGGGGCGAATGAGAAAAGCCCGCTTGCTGACGCAGAGCGGGCTTCGAAATTGGTTGCGGGGATAGGATTTGAACCTATGACCTTCGGGTTATGAGCCCGACGAGCTGCCAGACTGCTCCACCCCGCGGCGCGAAGTGTACGCGGAGTGCTACCTCCGTGTCAAACGAATGGGGCAATCTCTTTACGATGCGCGCCCGGTATTGCTGGCCGGCCCTGTCTCTGGCGCTGCGAAGGGGCTTGGCCATTGTCTCTCCAGCCTTCCCGGCGAAGCATCACGTACACGCGCGGCGCACCGTCATGCACTCGCACTTCCGTGATCTCCTTGATGCGCATTTCCAGTGCACTTTGATCCCGCGCGACCGACTCGTAACGGTAGACCGTGCGGGACAGTTGCAACAACGCGCAGGTGTGCCGCTGGCTTGCGCCGAAGTTAACCTGTTCTCGAGCAACGCCGAGCCGATCGAAACGAAGACAGGCCTGGCGCACTACGCGCTTAAGCCGTTTTCGCTCAAAACAGCGGTTACGACGGAAGTTTGGTCGGTTGACCAGGTGCGCGTAACGACCGCCGAAGGCACCGCGATTCTGCCGCCGTTCGAGTCGTTCCAGCACGCGCTTGGGGCCGCGCCTGAACTGTACTGGATGATTTGGCGCGACGAGTCCCGACGTGCGCCGAAGGCGGCCACCGAACCGCCCAAGCCAGGTCAGGAGGCGCCGCACGAACGGGCAGTCGCGGTGAACCGAGAGGTGCTCCGCGGCTTGGAGCTCGCCCTTGTGGGCGCCAACGGTCAACCCGTCGATCCCGCCGCGCGGCGCCAACTCGACGTTACCTTGTCTTGCACGAATGGCAATCTGGTTGGCATGCGCGAGCGGAAGCTGGCGCTACGGGATGGGGACTCCGCTGACGAGATTGTGCTGCTGGCTCCGCCGAGTGCAAGCCCCGCGCCGGTTTTTCGTCGGGGGGAGCTTTGGGAGCTGCTGTTTTGGCTGGTTCCACAGGCGATACGGCTGAATGCCGATGGCCTCGCTCAATTCAAGCGGCTGTGTACCCGTTTTGCGATGTTTGCGCCCGACGCCGGGCGCCGCTTCGATGCCCTGGTGTCTCTGTCAAACGCTCGCATACGTCGTTGGATGCCCGGCAAGCCCGCTTCTGCTTTTGTACAAGGGCTGGAGATTCGGCTCGTGATCGACGAGCAGCGCTTTCTGCGGTTCAGTCTTGATGGGCTGGGTCGCGCGATGGAGCGATTTTTTACGCCCTATGTGCCGGTTACCAGCTTCGTGCAAGTTGTGTTGTTTTCGGCCGATACGGGCGCGGTGCTGCGACGCGGTGAACCCTGCCCGGGAAGCCAGCCACTTGCCTGATAGACGACCTGGGCGAATGCGAGAGAAAGGAAATTGCAAAGGAGTATTTCAGACATCTTTCGTTCGCAAACGTTTTGTCCTACATTAGCGGGGCCTCGCGCTGGTAAGCCAGTTGGGGACAGAACCTGAGACGAAAATAAAGGGTATTCAAATGAGTTTCGCCCCGAATGGCGGTGTTCCGGTCGGTTCCGGCGGGAATCTGTTGGGCTCGCTGAGCGCGCTTGGCGGCCTTGCCGGGCCGGTTGCGTCCACGGTGGCAGGCCAGATTGGCCCGCTCGCCGGCGTCGCCGGTCATCTCGACACCGTGCAACGTGCTGTCCAGCTTGCGCAGACCGGCTTCTCATTGATGAACAAGACGCCCGCCGCTATTGCGGACGCGCTTAACAATGCTACAGGTGGCGTCGCTCGCCTGACGCAGCTGAACCGATACGTGACGATCGACTCGCCGCTTGGTCCGGACGTGCTGCTGGTCAGCACCGCGGTTATCGATGAACACGTGAACCGGCTGCCGGAGATCCACCTCGATTTGCTGTCGCACCAGCATGATCTGACACCCGACCACCTGATCGGTCAACCGATCAAGATCCGACTCGACCAGAGCGCGCGGCAGTCGACGCTGCAACGCATCGTTTCGTCAGGTGCTGCCGATAGCATTCGCTACTTCGACGGCTACGTCACGTCGTTCGACCGGGCCGGCAACCCGGGCAAGGTGACGCAATATCAAATGACGGTGGCGCCGTGGTTCTGGTTTCTGACGCGTTCGACCGACTGCCGGATTTTCCAGAACAAGACCGCTCAGGACATCCTCACCGAGATTTTCCAGGATCACGGGTTCACCGATTTCGAGTTCGACATCCGGACCGCGCAGAAGCCGCTCGAATACATCGTGATGTACCAGGAGTCGTATTACAACTTCTGTGCGCGTCTGATGGAGCAGGAAGGCCTGATCTGGACGCACCGGTACGAGAAGGAAAAGCACTTCCTTGTCATCGGCGATACGAATTTCGTTTTCCGCCCAATCGCTGGGTTGGCCAATTTGCCGTATGCCGCCACCGCGGCGAGTGAAGACAACGGTATCGACCAGTTGCATGAAGGTCGACGTTTCGGCGTCGGCAAGATCGCCTTTCGCGACTTCAATCACCAGAATCCGTCGTCGCCGCTGATGCTGGCGCAGGCCGAGCCGGAGAATCTCCGGCATGCGGGGCTCGAGACAACGGAGCGTTTTGAACATCAGTCATTGTTCGACTACGGCGATGACGGCGACCGTTACGCACGCATTGCGATGCAAGCGGAAGAAGCAAGCGCGCATCGCTATACGGGCGGCGGCTATGCGTGGCGGATGACGTCTGCAGGCAGCGTGACGGTGACGAACCATCCCGTCATGGCGAACAATCAGGAATACGCCATTCTGCACGTGCGTCACGAGGCGGTGAACGACTACACGGAACACAACGCAAATCTGCCGTACCGCAATACATTTTCTCTGCTCCCAAAGAAGTTTCCATATCGTTCGCCCAGAAATACCCCGAAGCCAGTCATTCACGGCACGCAGTCGGCAATTGTGGTCGGCCCGAAGGGCGAAGAAATCCACACCAACGGGAGTGCCGTGAAGGTGCACTTCCTGTGGGATCGCCGCGGCAAGATGGATGGCTCGGATTCGATGTGGATCCGTGTGTCACAGCCGTGGGCGGGCGACGGGTGGGGCGCGGCCGCGATCCCACGGATCAACCAAGAGGTCTTGGTCGCGTTTAATCAGGGGGATCCCGACAATCCGGTCATCGTGGGGCGCGTGTACAACGGCGAGCAGGGCAATCCATACCACGGCGCCGCAGGGCAAACGATGGGGATCAAGAGCCAGACGCACAAAGGCGCGGGCTCTAACGAGCTGCGGTTTTCCGACGTGAACGGTGCGCAAGAAGTCTTTCTGCACGCGCAGAAGGATATGAACACGGTCATCAAGGATTCGGAAACGCACACGGTCGAGGCCGGCGCACGTACCATTTCTCTGCTCAAGGGCAGCGAGACGAAGCAGATCGCGCAAGGCGGGTTGAAGGAAACCATCGCGCTGACTCGCGACACCACGGCGAACGTCATCAACACGAAGGCCATCGCGAGCAAAGCCGGGCCCGGCATGCAGAGTCATCAGGCAAGCGACGGTATCGAGCATCGCGTCGGAGAAGGCGTCGTCACGATGACGCCGGACAGCATCAAGCTGACCTTCGGTCCCTCGACGATTGTCATCAACGCGAACGGCATCTATCTCGACGGACCGGTCATCCATCTGAATCGGGGCAGCGCGCAGTCAGCTGAACAAGCCCTCGCGCTTGAGTGGGCGGCCGAGCAAGCAACCATCGCGAAGGGGCTGGCGAGTCCCGACCCCGCGACTCGCGCGGCCGCAGCCAAGCTGGCGAGTTCGCTGAAAGCACAGCAATTGGCGAAACTCGCCGATCACGTCTATCACCCGAACGATCCGCCGCCGACCGGATGGAAGATGGCCAGCAACGATCCGGAAGCGCTCAAGGCATTCGGACTGAAGCCGAGCGATTTCGAGAAAACCGGCAGCAATTTCGGTTCGCAAATGTATATCCCCGATCCGAAAGTCTTCGGCGACAGCATGAAGCCGACGGTCGCGTTCAAGGGGACGCAGCAGCTCTTCGGCGAAGACATGTCCAACAACATGGCGCAAGGGCTCGGCGCGGATGCGCCGTACTACCGCAATGCTGTCACGATCGGCAAGGACCTCGAATCCGCCGGTGCGTCGTCCGGCGTCGATTTCACCGGGCACTCGCTGGGTGGGGGGCTGGCGTCCGCAGCAGCCCAGGCCAGCGGCGGTTCAGCCGTGACCTTCAATGCAGCGGGTCTCAATCCGGAGACGGTTGCGCAATACGGCGGGACTGCTCAGGCGGCCAACATCACGGCCTACCGGGTCGATGGCGACATCCTGACGGGGCTGCAGGAAGGTCGACTCGGTCCGATCAGCGACGGTACGGCGGCGCTGATGCCCAAAGCGGTCGGCAGCCCCGTCACACTCGACGGTGAGAGCGTGACCACGGTCGGACGTCACCTGATGGGTGACGTAACGAACGGGATCAACCAGCAGGTCGCGAAGGATCAACTCGACCTCGTCTCCCAACTGAATTCATCTCACTGATGCGATACAAGAAAGCAATAGCCGCCGGCGCGATTGCCGCACTCGTTGGAGTGACCTCGCCGCTCTGGTGGCCCACTCAAGCCCAAGGGACGAACATGACTGGCTTCAAACGTTACGCACCGGAAGATTTCTTTTCGGGGCAGCAACTCACGTTGGCTCAGGCCATTCATGACGGCGATCTCAGCCGCGTTCAGCAGCTCGCGCCGAAGACCGATCTGAATGCGCCGGGCGCGAAGAATACGACGCTGCTGTCGTATGCAGTGCAGGAAATCGTCCCGGTCAAGAACGATGCGTCGAATCCGCGCTACCAGATCATTTCGGTGCTCCTGAAGAACGGGGCGGATCCCAAGGCGCCGGTGGGCGCCAGCGGCGGCTCGGTGGCCGATGTCGCGTTGCGGGCCGATACGCCGAATCTCCTTCGCGTGCTGCTGAACGGCGGGCTCGATCCCAACTGGCTATACAACGGCGACACGCCAATGATTTTCGCGGTGGCCGAGAACAGGCTGTTGCCCCAACTGAAGCTGCTGATCGAGCACAAGGCGAACGTGAATGCCCGAGATTCGCTTGGTAAGACGGCGATCTTCGAGGCGACGATGATTCAACAGTGGGACGTCGTTGACTATCTGCTTGCGCACGGCGCGGATCCCAAGGTCGCCAGCCAGCTTGGCGTTTCGTACGGGTGGGTGCTGCAGAACGAGTTGAAGAACCACACAACTGCGGATTCTCCCGCGCGGACGCGCATCGAAGAGATCCGTCGCAAGATTGTCACGGTCGGCGCGCCCTGGCCGCCGCTGGATCCTAAGGCACAACGCGCAGCGATGCGCGCGCGCGGTGAGAAAGTCGTGACGCCGGCCGGCCAAACGGATTGAACGCGCACTCCGGAAATGATGAGCGCTTTTGATTCGGCGCCGCGTGTCAGGCGAGAGGCAGTCCTTGGAGTGTCCGGGGCGCTGTACATATTCTCCCTGATGCTGCCTGCGATGTATTTCGAGAAGGAAGCGCCGCTTAGCGGGATGTCGGTTCTCGTTCAGGGCTGGTGGGGCCTGCTCATGCTCAATCCCGCATGGCTCGCCAATCCGCTCTATCTAGTTGCGATCGTTCAGCTCGCCCGGAACCGATATGCCCGCGCCAGCCTGTTTTCGGCTGCGGCGCTCGCCTGCGCACTGTGTTCGCTGCTCACGTCGAAGTGGTATTTCAACGAAGCAGGCGCGACACCGATTTCCAGCTTCGGGATCGCGTTTTACGCGTGGTTCATCGCGCAACTCACATTGCTGTTGGGCAGCGTGCGCTTGCGTCGTGAAACCACCGCTGCGCTGCCGGGCGAATGAGTTTGGGCGGGTGCGGACGCTGATATCGACAACTTCCAATTTCCAAATATTTCGAGAGAACCAGCATGACGGATTCCGAAAACCGTATCCGGATTCACGAAGGCAGCATCGTTCTGCCGGACGGTTTCGAGGATCGCACGACCAATCTCTTCGTGCCGGCCGATACGGCCGCACAGCCGAACCTCAGTGTCGCACGCGACTGGCTCAAGGACGGAGAGACCCTTGCGCCGTATATCGATCGTCAGATCGCGCTGCTCAAATCGCGGTTGCAGGGACACCGGGTGCTTTCGCGTCAGTCTGAACGGCTTGGACCTGAAACGGATGGAGTGCCTGGGGAGCGCATTGACGCTGCCTATCGGAACGGTCCGAAGACCGTTTTTCAACGGCAAGGTGCGTTCATTGTTGCCCCGGGGCGCGTGCTGATCTTTACCGCATCGAGCGCGAAGAGCTTCGGCGAAACGCTCGACGCATTGTGGCGCAACTGGCTCGACGGCTACCGTCCGGCAGAACAAGAGTCGGTATAACAACAGCAAAGGACAATCATCGTGTACGAAGCCGCACGAGTCACTGATCCGATCGATCACACCAGCGCGCTTGCGGGCTTTCTGGTCGGAGCCGTGCTGGGCATCGCCCTGATCGCCGCAGTCGCTTTCGCCACATTCACATGCGGCTTCGGCGTGGCGTTGCTGGCGGGCATGATGGCCGGTATCGGAGCGCAGGCTCTCCTATCAATAGGGGAGTCGATCGGGAAGATGTTCAGTTCGCAATCCGGCAACATCATTGCTGGTTCACCGGACGTCTACGTCAACTCCTTGTCGGCGGCCTATGCGACGCTGAGCGGCGTGGCTTGCAGCAAGCACAATCCCATTCCGCTTGTCGCGCAAGGCTCGACGAACATTTTCATCAATGGGCGTCCCGCGGCGCGAAAGGACGACAAGATTACCTGCGGCGCGACGATCGCCGACGGTTCGCACGACACGTTTTTTCACGGCGGCACCCAGACTTACCTGCCGGTTGATGACGAAGTGCCGCCTTGGCTACGTACCGCGACGGAATGGGCGTTCGTGCTGGCGGGTCTGGTCGGCGGGTTGGGCGGACTGTTGAAGCAGGCCGGTGGCTTGTCGCGCGCCGTAATGCCGTGTGCAACGAAGTTTATCGGCGGCTACGTGCTCGGCGAAGCTGTGGGTCGCTACGTCGCTGGGCCCGCGATCAATAAGGCGATCGGCGGGTTGTTCGGCAACCCGGTCGACGTGACGACCGGGCGGAAGATTCTGCTGGCCGACTCGGAAACCGACTACGTGATCCAGAGTCCAATGCCGGTCGCGATCAAGCGGTTCTATTCGAGCGGCATTGAGTACGCGGGAACGCTCGGCCGCGGTTGGGTGCTGCCGTGGGAGCTTCGTTTGCACGCCCGCGACGGGCGCCTCTGGTACACCGACGCGCAAGGGCGCGAGAGTGGATTTCCTTTGCTGCGTGCCGGACAAGCGGCGTTCAGCGAGGCCGAGCAACGGTACCTGACCTGTACGCCTGACGGGCGCTACATTCTGCACGACCTCGGCGAGCGGTATTACGATTTCGGTCGATATGATCCGGACTCGGGGCGCATCGCTTGGGTACGCCGTATTGAGGATCAGGCGGGGCAGTGGTACCAGTTCGAGCGCGACAGCCGTGGGCGCGTCAGTGAGATTCTGACGTGCGGCGGGCTGCAAGCTGTGCTCGATTATGAGCAGGAACACGGGCGCCTTAGCGCGATTACGCTCGTTCATGGCGATGAGCGCAGGCTGGCCGTCGCTTACGGATACGACGAGAACGGCCAGCTAGCGTTGGTGACGGACGCGAACGGGTCGGTTGTGCGGCAATTTGCGTATGTCAACGGCCTGATGGCGAGCCACACAAACGCGCTGGGCTTCACGTCGAGCTACGCATGGTCGACGATCGAAGGCCAGCCGCGCGTCGTCGCGACGCGCACCAGCGAGGGCGAGGACTGGGTGTTCGAATACGACGTCGAAGGTCGGCAGACCCATGTTCGGCACGCCGATGGTCGCACCGCACACTGGCGCTTCGACGCGCAATTCCAGATTGTCGAGTACACCGACCTCGACGGCGGCTTTTACAGGATCAAGTACAACGACGCAGGTATGCCTGTGATGCTGATGCTGCCGGGTGAACGCACCGCAGCATTCGAGTACGACGACGCGGGTCGGATCGTCGCCGAGACGGATCCACTTGGGCGCACGACTCGAACTCGCTATGACGGTAACAGCATGCGGCCCGTGGAGGTTGTCGGGGCTGACGGTGGCACCTGGCGTGCCGAATACGATCCACAAGGTCGACTGCTGTTGAGTCAGGATCCGCTTGGTCGCGAAAACCGCTACGAGTATCCGAAGGGACTGACCTCGCTGCCGATCGCGCACATTGATGCACTCGGGGGACGTAAGACTCTGGAGTGGAATCGGCTCGGCGAGCTCGTTGCGCGCACTGACTGCTCTGGTAAAACCACGCGAACCCGTTTTGATCTGTTTGGCCTGCCACTTCTGCGAGAGAACGCGCTTGGTCAACGCATCACGTACGATGTGCGTCCGACCGGCGAGCCGCGCCGCATTACCTATCCCGATGGAAGTTCGGAGACCTTTGAATATGATGCGGCTGGGTTTATGGTTCGGCACGTTGGCCTTGGTGGACGAGTCCAACAGTCGCTGCGCAATGCTCGCGGGCAACTCGTCGAGGCGATCAATCCCGCAGGGCGACGGACCCGTTATCGGTACGATGCCGAGGGCCGGCTTCGCGAGCTTCAGCAGGACCACGCGCGCTATACGTTCACGTACAGTGCCGGCGGCCGACTCTTGACCGAAACGCGACCTGACGGTGTGCAGCGGCGGTTCGAGTATGGGGACGCTGGCGAATTGCTTGCTCTTGACATCGTAGGGGCGCCGATCAGCGACGCAACGACGATTCGCCCGATTCGCACTATTCGCTTTGAGCGCGACCGGATGGGCAATCTGAAGGTCCAGCATACACCGACCGAGGTGACCCGCTTTGAGCGCGACAAGGGTGACCGGACGGTGAAGGTTGAGCGTACGCCAACTCCAGCAGGTATTGCACTTGGCATCACGCCGGACGTCGTGAGCTTCGAATACGACAAAGCGGGTCGTCTTGTTGCCGAGCACGGTGTGAATGGCACAGTCGAATATGCGCTCGATGCGCTTGACAACGTGACAACGCTCGCGCTGCCTCACGATCAGACCTTGCAGATGCTGCGTTACGGCTCCGGTCATGTGCACCAGATTCGTTGTGGCGATCAGGTGGTGAGCGACTTCGAGCGCGACGATCTGCATCGTGAGGTGATGCGCACACAGGGGCGGTTGACTCAGCGTTCCGCATACGATCCGCTCGGTCGGAAGGTTTGGCAGTCGGCTGGATTCCAACCCGAAGTGTTGGGCCGTGGGCGCGGTCAATTGTGGCGCAACTACGGGTACGACGCTGCTGGCGAGCTGATCGAGATGAGTGACGGCATGCGTGGCAGTACACAGTACAACTACGATCCCGCAGGACAGCTGACCCGTCGGGTGAACACGATGGACCGGCAGGTTGAAGAATTCACGTGGGACGCCGCCGGCAACCTGCTCGACGATGCGCAGCGCAGGAGCCGCGGGTACGTCGAAGGCAACCGCCTGCTCATGTGGCAAGACCTGCGCTTCGAGTACGATCCGTTCGGCAATCTGGTGACGAAGCTGCGCGGAGCGAACCAGACGCAGCGCTTCACTTACGACGGGCAGAATCGGCTGATCGCAGTCCGAACGCAGAACGTGCGCGGTGCAGTCGAAACCCGTTTCGAATACGACCCGATTGGGCGGCGTATTGCGAAGACGGATACCAGTTTCGATGTGCGTGGCGTGAAACTGCGCAGCGAGACGAAGCGGTTTGTGTGGGAGGGGTTACGGCTCGCGCAGGAAGTGCGCGAGACTGGGGTAAGCAGCTATGTGTACAGCCCAGATGCGTCCTACTCTCCAGCGGCACGCGTCGATGCAGTTATCGCAGAGGCACTGGCGGCGGCAGCGATCGACACGGCGAAGCGAGCGTCGCGGATATACCACTTCCATACGGATCTGGTTGGCGCACCGCTGGAAGTGACCGACGAGGCTGGAGATCTGGCGTGGGCAGGGCAATATACGGCGTGGGGCAAGGTCGAGCCGAGCAGTCGACAACTGACTGCGGCACGCACGGATCAGCCGCTCCGCTACGCGGGACAGTATGCCGATGAAAATACGGGCCTTCACTACAATACTTTCCGGTTCTATGATCCGGATGTAGGTCGGTTCATCAACCACGATCCGATCGGGTTGATGGGTGGTGATAATCTGTATGCATATGCGCCCAATCCGACCGGATGGGTCGATCCGTGGGGCTGGTTCGGGGAGAAGCCTCTGAATTCGCCAGATGTGACGAAATGGCTCGATAAAGGTGGGACCGTCCACGTCGAGGTAGAGTCGGGGACGTGGGTATATACCAACGCAAAGGGTACTGTTGTCCGATATCCAAATGGCTATCCTGATTTCAGCCCGTACGCGGTTAGATCTGTGGATGTCGAGGGGTTGCAAGGGAATCATAGTAAGGCGCCAACAGGGGATTTTGGAAAGGCCGATGCTAAGGCTGGAAGTGTGGCGGATTACAAAAACAATACTTGGCACCACCACGAGAACATGGTAACTATGCAGGAAGTCCCGAAAGATATTCACGGTGAGTTCACCCATCGAGGTGGCGTCTCTAATCTGAAGAGCCAACCGTCGTGTTGAGGAGGTAATGTGCCAGTTCTGTATGGAGTAAAGCCTGCGGAGCCGCTTTTCGCTAAATTGGAATCGCAGATTGGATTCGGTATTCCGGTGGAATATGCGAATTTATTGCGAAAGTGGAATGGTTTATTTATCGATGGCGCTGATTATCTAGATCTCGACTTTTCAGGTGTCGATAATGGGATTATTTCATTTTCATCGCTATTTGGACTCGGTGCAAGCAATGGTAATTTTGATTTGGTGGAGCAAAATGAACGAGTCAGAGATGAGGTTGGATTCCTGAATGAGTTCTTTGTGATCGGAGATGATCCGGGAGGTAATTACTACGCACTTGCGAAGTTCGGTGACGCTCGCAAAGTTCTTTATTGGGATAGAACGCATCTGCATGCGGACGACACTGCTAAGCCGGATATCGCAGAGGTGGCCGAATGTGGCAATCTCTACTATGTAGCAGATGGATTCTCAGAATTTCTGGATACGATCGTCGATGGAACAAAGCAGATGCAGTTCATCCCTCTCGATGACTGGCCCGGCTAAAAGACGAATGTCGCGGCTTCCTGGAGATCGTGGCTACGAGAGCGCCGCATAGGGCGGCGCCCGGTTCGGCGGGAGTCATGCGCGGCTACGGTTTTGAGCCAAGTGTTGATTGTGCCGTGTCGTACGGTCGATTCGAATTTTCACTGATTGATTTGGCAGTGCCATTTTTGCAGTTGGGTATGCGAGAGCAATCACGCGGAGCTGCAACGTTGTCGGTCGATCAGCTGAAACGAATGCGCCAGGCACTTCGCCCATATGGACTGAAGTTGCTGGAGCCAGAATAGAAAAGGTTGGCACGCGCAGTATCGATTTCGATGTCGTCAGGGACACGAATCGAGCCGATGCAGATCCTATCTGTTCGATACGATGGTCGAGTGCCCAGCGTGTCGCGATAACGAGGCTCTTCGTCAGATTCGTCAACTCGCGCGCCAAGCCGGCTTGACTGGTCTCCCCGACAGAATCCATGCTGGTCCGCCGGCTATGGGAATAGCCGGCAACCTTTGAAGAAATACCCCCAAAAATACCCCCAGGGGGTGATCTGTAGAGGGCTCGCGCAGGACGATGCTCGGCACATTCTGCCGCTGGCCCAAACCCGCCTCGTCGCGACGCAAGATGCCGCGGGCATATTGCGGCCCAAATCTGCTCATCTGTCGACATGCTATTCATTGCCGGTCCCGACCGAGACGCACAGGAGTGGGCTGCCGTGGGCGGGAGCGTCGGGTGGTTCAAGTCGCAGTAGAAAGTCGAAGTACCGTCCGGTGAGCTTCCCGAGTTGTTCCTGTACTGCGCCGAGTCGGATCAGGCATTGGGCGTCCCAGTTCATGCCCACGACGAGCTCGCTCGTTTCGCAGTTCCACTCGCTCAGTAGAATCGCAGCGGCGCGGGCGTTTTCTTCGGCGAACCGCTCGATGCGCTGCTCGATGTAGCGCATGTCGTCACGCATCAGCGTGCCGGAGATGCGCAGTGAGACGGCGTGTGCCACCTCGTCGTGCCTCAGGTACACCGAGGCAATGCCGCCTAGATGTCGGGACACCCGATCAAGCTGTTCGTCTTCCAAATCGTCATGGACGGGCAGCGCACCCGACAAGACGTAGCGTGCTGGTTCTTCCATCGTATCCTCAGCTGATTCGGTTATCCTAGGTCTGCAGTCGGTAATGGCGTATCAAGTCGCGCGTGTCAGGGCGCTGGCTGCCGGAACCTGTCCAGAATCTGCGCTTGGCGCCGCAGGAAGGCCTCCAGTTGCAGATGCTCGTAGGCGAGTTCCTCAAGCAGCTCGACGTGTTCGGCGAGGCCGACGGGAACGAACGACGGCTCTCCATACCGCACGCGTTTGAAGATGGCGCCGGTCCGCGCCCATTTTTGGGAGAATTCTTCCAGTGTGTCTTCGACTGACTCCGCTTCGTCGTCGGTGAGCGCACCGCGAATACGGGTCATGAAGGAGTGCGTGACGGCATCGGTCGCGAAATAGACATCGGCCGGGTTCGCGATACTCTCGGCGAACTGTTGGGCATGACTGTGCCGAAAATTGTCGAGAACGGACAAGGTGCCGCAGATTTCGTAGGTGAATGACATAGCATCTACTCCAGCAAAGGACTGCTGTTTTTCGGGGCGTATGCAGTCGAATTTTCCTGCACGCGATAACGTCGAAGCTCGATCGTGTACTTATCACGCTAGTCAACAAAAACGTATATGTCAACTGCGAATCCACGTTTGGATAACTTTGCGCTGCGTCTGAAGCAGGAGCGGCGGCGCCTGCGTATGACGCAGGACGAATTGGGCAACTCTGGTGGCGTTCGAAAACAGGCGCAGTCCAACTATGAGAAGGGTTTGCGGTACCCGGACGCCAACTACCTGGTTGGAATTGCAGAGGCCGGGGTTGATGTTCAGTATCTGCTGACTGGTCAAACGTCAAATCCTGCGACGCTCCGGCTTGCCGATGAGGAGGAGCGACTTCTCGCAGGCTTCAGAGAATTGAAGAGTCGGGAGAAGAGGGGCGTGCTAGCGCTGGTCGACGCGATTAACGGACCCGTGTCGGGGGAGTCGGACGGCACCGAGGACAATTGATCGCAACGTGATGATGTAACTGGCCGAGGCGGGCGAATATGGGGACACCTCCCTGACTGCAACTTGTCGGCGGTTGAACCGCACACACCGTTCGCTGCCGGTTCGGCGCGACTTCGTGCCGCAGCCACCGCTACACCGGCGCAATCAACATGGACGTGGGACCCAGACGCTCTCAGTTGCCGTCATGGTGAGTCGGCGGCGTACATGCTGCCCATACCGATAATTGAGCCTCACTGCTTCGACCTATCAATGGTGCGCGTAGAGTTCCATGTGCATGGCGCCCAAAACCGGCGCAAGCCTATCCTGCACTACTTCGCTTTTCATATTTTTCTTGGCGTTAACGTGATTTTTACGCGCGCGATGTGCAGATCGTGTGCAATGAAAACTCGCGTCCTCTGCAATCGCAATGTGTCGCAGTGTGAGGCTGGCAGCGCAAGAAAGTTAGCCCGGCATGCATAGGCGATCGATCCCAAGTGCGATAGCTGTAGATGAGTGGACGGTAGCGTGTTAGACCGCATCGTCGGTATGGTGTGCTCGACGAATCGCACCGTGTCGTCAGACTGCGAATCGCAACTGATCTAAGGTCGCTTGGCTGCGACCATCTACGCAAGGTAGCGGCAACTGTATCGCGAAGGCGTCGCAAATTGCAGGGAGCTAGTGGTGCATGTTGCGTCCGTGCGCTGGTACGATCGAATGCATTCTCGGTGTTCTTGGGGGTGACGTGCCAAGCGTATGATGGTCGCCGAGATTTACGTGCGTGTGCACGAATGAGAGGGCGGGTGTGCTTCCGCGCGTGTCGAATGGGACATGGACGACAAGATAAAAATATTTTGCATTCCGAGACATTCCTCTGGTTTCTGATGCGTTCTTTTCATCTGAAAACCGCATTCAACCAGTGTTGACGTTGAGTTGATGCCTGCGCAAGATGCTATCAACGGTATATGTCGGAGCGAGTCATGTCGGTATCCAGACGTTTCACGCGAGCGCAGTGGGAAGCGTTTGGTCGCAGACTTGACGCACTGCCGGAAAAACCCAAAGACGAGCAGTCGGTCAAGGTCGGGGATGGCGTCAAGTCGATTCGAAAGCAAATCAGCGCAGCGCGTGAAAAGGGTTACACGCTGCTGGAACTGGTTGAACAAGCAGCACAAGACGGCATCGGTGTGAGCCTCAATTCTCTGAGATATGCGATGCGTCGTGCGGATGGAAAGGGACGAGCTCGGCACGGCGGACGGGAAGCGGAACGGTGTCAACCGGTGCCAGGTCCGAACACGAAGTCGACGCAAAGCGGTATGGCCAGCATTGACTCGAAACGCCCCCGATCCCAAGCGAATAGCGTGAGAGAAGCGACTAAGCCGAGGCAAGGGGTTCAGGGCTTCCTCGGATTCCCGATCAGCCCGGATAGCGAAGACTTGTAGAGGCGCGACATGGCAGGCGAAGAGCTGACCATCGCTGCAACGATTTGTGACCGCCGGGGCGGTGTTTTCGTACTTGCTGGGTTGCCGTGCCAGCCTGCAGCCTGGGGATGATGTTGATGACGGATGGGGCCGAGCATCGATCTAGATCGGCGGGACGCGGACGGTTGGATGTGACGGGCAGCAACCACCAGTTGGATACGCATTGCTTCTTTGAGCGACGTGACCCTTCGAGAGACGGACAGCGGCTTGCAAGAAGCTATGTCTATGGAAGGGACGCGCTTTGGGTGCTCTTCTTCGCATAGATTTCAATTGGCACGATTAGCGAAGCAATTGACAATCTTTCTGCCATGAAAGGTTCGGTACATTTGCGTGCCAGCCTGTCAATTTTGGTTAAATGAGGCCTATGTACATGCAGGTGCTGCGCCAATCTCCTGCTCTCGTCTGTAGATTTGGTATCCTGTAATGTACGAAATGGTGATTCGCTCGTCCCGGTATGTGGGTTGATCGCCTAAATCAATACGAAATCGAAAAAAAAATCGAGAGGGCGGCTGTGTCACTATCCGAAACCATAAGTAGCTTTGCCGCGGGGGCGGTTGACTGGAATAGGCGTCCTGTAGCGCTGAACTTTGGTCGGTTG
Source organism: Burkholderia sp. Bp9016 (assembly GCF_003857765.1). Taxonomy (NCBI): domain Bacteria; kingdom Pseudomonadati; phylum Pseudomonadota; class Betaproteobacteria; order Burkholderiales; family Burkholderiaceae; genus Burkholderia; species Burkholderia sp. Bp9016. The sequence continues at coordinate 208,496 of NZ_QTPY01000009.1, read as the reverse complement.
CAAAGTACCTTAGGGCATTTGCTTGCGCTTCAGCACGCAAACGTTCGCGAGGGGTTAATGGCCGGCATCCACGGACACCTCACCTGCGTATCAGCTCGCCATGATCTTTCACCGAAGCTGTTCATCGGCGTGCCTGTCTCGGTGCGGCTTGTCACTGACCGTGGTCAGCTTCATTTGATCAACGCGATCGTCCAGGACGTACAGATTGGCCAGAGCGACGGCGAACTCTGTGTGTACCAGCTCACAGTCTGCGACGCTCTATCCCTGATGGACAAGCGCACCAATTCTCGAGTGTTTCGCAAGCTGAGTGTTGTTGACATCCTGGGTACGCTGTTCAACGAATGGCGGCAGCGCAGTCCTGCTCTTGCTCGTGCGTTTGAGTTCGACCTGTCCGGTCTGAGCCGGGATCGCTATCCGGCTCGCGAATTAACTCGACAGGTAAACGAATCAGACGCGAAATTCGTACGTCGCCTGTTGCGTCGTGAAGGGATCACGGTTTTCGCCAAAGCCGGGACGGCTCAGAGCGAGCGCACTACCCATGACGACACACCGACTCATACACTGGTGTGTTGCGATGATCCCGGGTCGCTACCTCAAGCGCCAGCCGGTACGGTGCGCCTGCACCCTCGTGATGCCGGCACGGAGGAGCGCGATACGGTCACGTTGTTTGCGCTGCATGCGCGGCTGGTGCCGGGCATGATCAGCCGCCCATCGTGGGACTACAAGAAGGCTCGAATCGACGAATCGACTGTGGCGGGCAGCGTTGATCAGGGCGAGGCCGGCAATGATCTTGCGAAGCTCTTGACCGACGTGGCGATCGACGTCCCGCATGCGGGTGACTCGTGGGACGATCATGAACGGCTCACGCGCGCGCGGATGCTGGCGCATCAATTCGAGGCTGAGCAGTACGACGGAGCAAGCGGCGTACGCGATCTTGCCGTTGGCACATGGATCACCCTGGCCGGCGATCCAGACTTGGATATGCAGCCGATCGACAAGAGACAGTTCGTCCTTACATCGATCGATCACGAGGTCTGGAACAATCTTCCAAAGGGATTGACCGAACGCGTGCAGGCACTGTTCGCTGCAAGCCACAATCTTGCGTTCCAATCACGACCGCGGCCGTCTGCGTCGGCGGAGGAGGCGGACACGCGTTACGAAAATACATTCACCTGCGTGCGCCGTGGTGTGCCGCTCACACCGGCCTACGATCCGAAAATCGATTTACCGCCGGTGCACCTGATGACTGGTGTGATAGTGACGCGTGATGGCGAGGAAGTCGTCTGCGACGAACTCGGCCGAGTTTACGTGCGAATCCAAGGGCTCGATCCGGCGGATCACACCCACGCGCAAGGCGCTGGCACTAACGACAACGTTGGTGATAGTGCTCCGATACGCGTTGCATCGAGCCTAGCGGGCGCACAGTTCGGGGCTTCGTTCCTGCCTCGCGCCGGAATGGAGGTTTTGCTGGGCAGCATCGGAGGCGATCCCGACCGGTTGGTGATCATTTCGGTGCTGGGGAACGGCGTGAATCAGCCGGCTACATTTACCCATACCGGCTCATTGCCGGGAAACCGTTATGTGTCCGGGATCAAGACAAAGGAAATTAAGGGCAAGCGGTATAACCAGCTCAGGCTGGACGATACACCGGGGCAAATTTCCAGCCAGTTGGCGAGTGAGCATGCGCATACCCAATTGAACCTTGGCTACCTGACCCAACCACGTGACAACGGTGTGGGGCAGGATCGTGGCGAAGGCGCGGAACTGCGCACCGATGCAGCGGCCGCCTTACGGGCGGCGCAAGGCATTCTTCTGACGACCTATGCGCGGTCGCAGGCGAGCGGCGGGCAACTCGACCGCGACGAATTACTTCAACTGCTTGGTGAATGTACTGAGCTATTTAAGTCGCTCGGTGATTACGCCGGGCAGCACGGCGGCCAAGCTGCTGATACGGCAGGGCAGGCCGCTGTTTCGCAAGCTTTCAAGAGCTGGGCACCAAGCAGCGGTACGTCGGAGTCCGGATCTGGGCCGGCAGCAACTTCGCAGGCATTGATGGCGTTAGGCGCGCAGGCTGGGTCGGTCAATGTCACTCCAAAGACGCATGTTACCTACGCGGGTGAGAACATCGATCAGGTCGCGCAGCAGCATCTCCAACTGATGAGCGGCCAGCGTTTTAACGCAACTGCGGGTCAGGGCATGCAGTTGTTTGCGCGTGGCACGGGTGTGCAAGCCGTCGCAGGCGAAGGTCCGATGTTGCTGCAGGCTCAGGCTGATTCGCTAACGGCGAATGCGCAGAAGGGGGTTAAGATCGCGACCAACGAAAACGAGGTGTTGGTGACCGCACCAACGATTCGGCTAGTCGCTGAGGATGGCAGCTATATCAAGATCGGCGATGGTGTGACGCTCGGCACGAACGGCGATATCAAGCTGCTATCAGCTTCGCATCAATGGGGCGGGCCATCAACGCAACAAGCTTCGAAGACTTCATTCGCCAACCAACCAACCGATCAGCGTTTCCGATTGCATTTTCCGGGACAAGACGGCGACACGCCGGTTGCCGCGAACCGCGCATATCGAATGACGCTGGATGATGGGCGCGTCGTCGAAGGCAAGAGTGGCCCCGACGGATTGACAGATCTCGTATCGGACGATGCGATGCGGATCGTCAAGATCGATATCCTGAAAAATCCGCTCGCTTGAGCTAGCTACGACGATGACCAATACCTCGCAACCGACCGTTGTTTCGCAGGGCATGGCTGTGACGATGTCCAATCGTCCCGGCCCGCGAAACGTCCAGATTCCGGCCGATCGGCCAGGCGTTGTAATTTTCCTGCATGGCGTTAATGATCCGGGCGCCAACTATGATCACATCGAGCAGGGGTTATGCGAAGGGTTGAACGAACGCCTCAGTCGCAGCGATCTGAAGCCGGGTGTGTATGGTGCACTCTTTAACAAGGCCGTGAAGTATAAGAGTGAAAATCCCAACTTTGATCAGTGGAAGGACATCAAGTACGATCCGGACACCTATCTTTATCAGCGAACCGAAATCACTGAAGGTCAGGACAAGACTCATAGTATGTTTATCCCGTTTTATTGGGGATATCGAGCGTCGGACGGTGAGATCAAAGGCGGGGAAAAAAATCCGTCGACGTTTCGTGGTCAGTATCAGGACGGCAACGGAAACCGCTTGGGCAAGAAGTTCGCGAAAGGCGGTGGGATGTTCAACAATGCAACCACGAATATTCCGGCAATGTACGATGCTGGCTGGATGGACAACGCTGCCAACTGGGGTGCTGGTCTATTCATGAGCGACTACCAGTACAGTTCGTCAAGCCCGAAGCGGCACTACTACGTTCTGGCCGCGGTACGTCTCGCAATGTTGATTCGCGAGATCCGGAGAGTTGACCCGAACGAAACGGTGACGGTAATGGCCCATAGTCAAGGGACCGTTATTACGCTGCTTGCGCAGGCGATGCTTGCGGAGAGTAACGAGGACGGCTCGCGATGTGCTGACTGTGTGATCTTGGCCGACAGTCCGTATAGCCTGACCGAGCCTGCGATGGCCCAGATTGCTCAACCGAGTGCGACTCCTTATACGCTTCGCGGCAAGCTCAATACTCTCATCAACATTGTCCAGGCAATCACCGCACATCCACACGCGGAGCCGCCGCTATCGCAACTCGTCTGTAAGGACGATAACCCAGATCATCAGGGGCGTACCGGACGCGGATGGAGTCCCGTGCAGGCAAGCCGAAAAGACAAGGATGGAAAGGCCTATCCGTTCACGGAACGGGACAACCGAGGAAAAGTGTACTTGTACTTCTGTACTGAGGACACCACGGTGGATCTCGTCACGGTCAAAGGTATTGGCACACATGGCGTGCCTGACACTGTTGATGAAGTGTGGCAGGGAACACGCAAGGTGTTGGGGATGCCGATGAAATCTACAACGACGCTAAAAGCAATGGACGTGCTGAAGGCTCATCGGTTCTACCAGCGACTCTGGTCGAAGGTTCCTACCGATTTATACGGTCGGCCTCGTTTTGTCGGGAAAAAACCCGAATACTATGACGGGCAATACCTTGGGGATGACCACAAGTTCGAGAAGCGCTTGATCAACGCAGATGAGTTGTTTCCGCCGTATCAGCCAAATCTCTATGGTGATGAAGCAATTCGCGGCACGGAGCGCAAGGCGGGTAAGGATAAGCCGGACTACGTGGCGCGTGACACGCTTCTCGGTAATCCAAAAGCTAAGGTGAAGTTTATTCCATTGGCGGACTTGCCCGAAGATGTACGTAAGCAAGGTAGCCCGGCGATCATGAAGTGGTATAACAGCAAGATTGCGGACCCCGAGGATCAAACAAACGTCGTTCGTGCGGCCGACGGGTATGGAATAAATTGGGAGCGTGAGGAATCGCCCAACGAGACACGCGCGCGACTGGAGACGGATAGTGGTAAATGGGACGATAATTCATACCATTCCGCGATTTATCGAGATTCGAATAACATGCGACGTGTTGCGGCTATGGATGTTGCGATTGGTCAAGCACGCAGTCTCGATGATCCAGATATGAGGAAGCTGTTGGTGGCGATTGCTGACTGGAAATTGGATTCAACAAAGCTTAAAGAAGTTCAGAATAACAAGTGTTATGGAAGTTTGCTTGGTTCGTCTCAAGTGATAATTGAAAAAAGTTCTAAGTATTATTCTCGGGGGGAGTTTCCGTTCGACATTGTTCCTAAAACACCACCAAAGATGGTGGACGGGGAGACATTTGCTCAACGCGAGAAACGCCAATGAATGTAAGCTTGTCACCTTTGTCGCGCCCCCGGTTGCGCGGGTACGTGTTGATACTTTTCGCGCTGGCGTTGGCTTGGACGGCTGTTACGCTGGTGCGGTCATATCACTACTGGGAAAACACTGGCATCGAGGATCCGCATATGGGCAGTACGATACGCAACGGTTTTTTGGTAATTGTAGGCTTGGTTGCCGCTGCATATGCTGGGCAGTGGATCTGGCGAGCGTCGCATGGCGAAGGTCGGGCAGCAACGGTGCAGCCTGTTGCGGCGGCCGCTGAAGTGGCCACGCCGCAGACGAACTCCGAGAGCGCTAAAATTTTGGCAGGGACGGGGGCCAAATACGCATTGGAGATTCGTGCGGTTGGGCTGGCGGTAACAGGGCGACACCAAGACACGATCTGGAAGCAAATTGTCGCAAAATCGAATAATTACGAGACGGTTCTTTCCTCCGACCCGAAGGATTACGGGGAAAATCCGGATGAACGTAGGATCTTTGCAGAAGTGGCTGCTGGTGCCTCATTTAAATATGCCGCTGGCGAAGCTGTTGATCACTGGCCAGTTCCTGTGATTATTTATGGGCCGCCCAAAGGGGCTGACAGCCACTATCGAGCGGCATATGAAATTTCCGATGTGCGCCAAAAGGCCGGGCTTGGCGTTACTCAATTTCTTTGGTTGGATGACGCCAATGCCAGCAGCGCGGCACCTGCTATCGACAAGCTTTTTAAATTTTTCGATGAGCATCCTGATGTTCCGGCTGCACTAGTGATGAGTCAAGATGGTATGGTTAATCGTTGGGGGCTAAATACACCCGGAGCAGCTAAAGAGCCGCAGGGCGCGTTTATTCCACCTGTCGTCGATAGCATGAGCGCATTGCTTGTCGCAAGAACGGATCGGGTTAATAAACTTGTTCGCCCGTATCAGGTCGACATGCCAGGTGATATTGATAGCACAAAAACACAATACGACGTCGTCAAGCTGTGGAACTTCTACTGGAAGGAGGATAGTGCTTTTTCCGAGAAGGTAGAGGCCGAAGCCGGAGGGCACTTTTATGGTCCTCCGACAATGCGCTCCGACTGGTGGATATCGAAATTGCCCGAGTTGTGGAAAGAGGTGACCAACAAGGGACCAGGAGAATTCAAGTCTAGTCCGTACCTACCGGTCCGCTGGGCCAACTGGCAAGTCGAGGAGTTCGATGAGGCGCCTCTGTTGGGCTACCTTCATCGCCCTGTCGACATCAAGTTGACCGATGACAACGGGAAGCTGTTGAAGCGAGCGGAACAAGTGAAGCAGTTGCAGGAGGGCTGGAAGCAAGCAGTGGCGACGCTACCGGATGGTGCAAAGCCCACGCGAGTGTTTTATGACACAACTCAAGATCGCGAGTGGACGATCCCACTTACGCAAGCGTTGCACGGGAACACGGAAGGTATCGACCTCGGTAACGTCAAGGAGGGCTACGATGTCGGTCGGCGCATCGGTAATACTGGCGTTAGTTCGGCGCTCGTCCAATTGTCGCTCGCGACTATCGCGAACTATGAGGACGGCGGAAGTAGTGCGACGATCAATCTGATGGACGATGGTCGAGCGAGCATAGTGATGGTCAGTCCCCCGGACGAGGCAACCAAGGCCAAGAATTCGGAGCATCGTGGCCCGAATCCCTTCCGATATCGGATGCCGCATTAACCAGTTTGGGAGGCGCGTATGCGCGGGGTAATACGTGTCGGTGACTCGACTTCGCATGGTGGGCGTGTTCAAACTGGCCGCGAGAATTCAACGGTGATGGGGCGCTCCGTCGCATGTGTCGGGGACCGTTGCACTTGCCCCATGTCTGGTCACGACCATTGCGAAATCGTGGAAGGCGACGAAAACGTCCGTATTGATGGTCGCGCGGTTGCTTTTGACGGTCACAAGACATCGTGTGGCGCTGCGCTGATCTCGTCGATTCCGACATCGGGACGTGCGTAGCTTTTCGACGTTTGGCGGGGCCGTGATCGCTGCCGGAACTACTCGTCGCCGCTTCGTTCATCACGCCCGACACGGCCCAGGCCGCTCGTTCGCTCGCTGAAAACATGCTCCTATCGAACGTGTGCGTGCAGGCTCAGCCGCGACGCGGTGCGGCAGATGATGGAAGAGCGGCAGACCGAGCAAGCACGCCAGGGGGCGGCGAAGGTCGAGGCACAGCGCCAGGCCGAGGCCAAGCCGGTGCAGCAGGCCGAGGTCAAAATGCGGGAGCAGGAGAGGGCGGCAGCCAAACGCCCGGTCCCGCAGCGGGACACCGGGCGCGGCATCAGCATGTAAAGAAAAACGGGGCTGTGAGGCCCCGTTGTCTTACGTCGGCTGGAAGCCGTCAGGTGCGCCGGCACCGGACGGCGTCGTTGCTGGCGCTGCACTCTTGTTCCGCGCCTTGCTTTGCGCCTTGGTATAGACGGGGCGGCTGCGGTTGGCATCGAAGAATCGAGCAACCACGCGGGCATCATCCGCCGTGAACGTTGCTGGAGAATCCGGGTTGTTACGTCGCGAACTTTCGTTCATGTCCCTGGCGATTGCTTCGTAATCGCCGGTTTTCTTGCCATCCGCAGCAATGCGTTTGGCGGAATGCCCGGTACGGTCGATCTGGTCGCTGAACAAACGGTTAACGACTGATTCGGCTATTTCGGCAGCTTTCTTCGCGCCCATGGAGTGACTCCTTTATGTTCCGCTCATTGGTCGAGCAGGGGCAAACCCACCTGGCAAGGCGGCGGAACACCAGCGTTGCCGGGGCTTCATTTTGATTTTAACCGAACGCAGAAACCTGTGTGAGCGGATGCGATGGGGCGGGTCACTGCACCGAGTTGGCGGTTGTCCAGATCGCCGTCAACCGGGTATGGCCTTGGGTTCTGGCCTGGCCTGCTGCAGCCAAGGCATTGTGCAGCGTGGGGAGCACGGCGTTGTACGCAGACACGGCTCGCGTTAGCCCTTTGCATGAACCCATGTCGGGAATAACGTCGGCGGCTTTGACCGCAGCAGCACCGTCGAGGCATGTTCCGCGCCACTGGTCGATCCGGGCGTTGAGCCCGTTTTCCGCTGCCGCTGCTTCGTTGCGCACCCGGTCCAGTTCGTCGTCAACGATCGAAATCTGGGCCTTGTCCACCCCCATCTGACCGACGATGACCCCCGCCTGGCCCTGCGCGACCTCGTTGCCGATAGCTTGCAGACGTTGCGCGCGTTTGAGCTTCGCCTGCTCGAACGTCACGGCGTGATCATAGTAAGCCTTCGCGCGCGGCAGCCGGTCGATGTGGTGCTTTGCGTTGTCGACGAAGCGATTCAGACTGTCGGTGAGGGCGTTGACTTGGCGGTTCATCTGGTCGGCGCGCTGACCGTGCTGCCGCGCCGCGATGATCGCTTGGCCCATCTTGTCCAGTTTTGCGACCGCCTCGTCGAAGTCAGAGGGCTGGCCTTTCGTGAAGTGTTGTACGCCCGTTTGAGCACCGTCCGGCACCGTGAGGTCTATCCCACTCCTCGTTGCCATGCCGGCAAAGTTTTGCCCGATAGGGAGCGGCGTGGCGAGGACCGTGAGGGTGATGTTGGTCCCGTCGACCGATCCGCTCACGTTGCTAGTGCTGGACGATAGCGTGCCGTCGCTGGTCAGCGCCGCGTGGCGCAGTGTGCCCGTGAAGCGGTGATCGGGGGTTTCGGTGACTTGAAGCAGATCGGCCTGGTTGCCGTTGTGCGATACGTACGACCCGGACACGGAGCGATCGCCGCACCCGCTGAGAAGCAGCGCGCTCCCGACGATCGCCGCCAGGTAGCCCGCAAAACTCATGCGTCGTTGGTTCATCATCCCCGCCCCCGTTCTCGAGTGCTCTTTCATTGTTGGCACGGTATATCCAGGGAGCGGAGCGGTGAATCAGCGGTTTGTCGTCGGCTAAGTCGCGTCGACGCAGAGCGTCAGCGGGCGAAACCTGTAAAGAACAACCGGGCCGAACGGCCCCATTGTTCCTACGATCGACGATCGCGCTCGTCAATATTGCCCCAACAACTTCGCCCCCCAACGCCAAACCTGGATGATTTGCTCGTGGTAGTTCCACGTGCCGGCCCGCGTGATCGGTGCCCTGGACCCGTTGCAACAGGTCGAGGTCCGCGTAGCTGGGGAATGCGGTGAGGGCGATGCCTCGGAGTTCGAGCAGAAGACCACTCAACTCGGACAGGCTTCCATCGCGCGCCGTTCGGCGTTGGCGCATGCTCTGGGGCGCGGGCACGATGCAGGAGTTCAGCCAGTTGCGGAGTTGGCGTTCCCATAGCGACTGAATGGAGAGGCAGAACGCCTGGACCGTCGCCTGCAACAGGGCTTGCCCGTCGGCGACGGCGTACATCCAGCCGCTCTCTTGGATGGTGGCTCAGCGCTCGATGTCAGCGTCAATCGCGGCGAGGGCCGGGTGCACCACGCCGTTTAGGAACGCGCGAACCCGCGGGCGGTGCAGGGCGAGCTGGACGTCCTCGAACTCGAAGCGAGTGTCCCAGCGGTGGGTATCGACCGTGATCATAGGCGTTTGCTCAAGCGGAGCGGTCGAAGGGAGCGCACCGATGAAACATCAGGGTGTGTTGGGATGGGGTCACCTTGTGGCTCGGTCAGTGAGGCAGGCGCGGGTCGTTGCGAACCAGTTTGAGTTTGTCGAGATGATCGGCCCAATGTTGCATCATCCCGCGCCGTTCGGGTAAGTACTCGGCATGAACGTACGCAGCAGTAACCTGGTTGCGTTCCGCGTGAGCCAACTGGCGGTCTACAACGTCTCGGCTGTATCCGAGTTCACGTAACATTGTGGCGGCGAGCCCGCGGAAGCCATGCCCTGTCATCCGGGACTTGTAGCCCATGCGATAAAGCGCGAATAGCATAGTGTTGTTCGAAATCGGTGCTCGACCATGTACGCTATAGAACACGTGTGGCCGGTCGCCATTGATTTGCCGGAGCTGCTTTAACACGGCCAGTGATTGCCGTGACAGCGGGACAATATGTGGGTCTCGCATCTTCATTCTCTCGGGCGGGATCCGCCACTCTGCCGCAGTCTCGTCGAACTCTGCCCATTGAGCGCGAATCATTTCCTTCGTCCGGACGAAGGTAAGGGCCATCAATTCTAGCGCCAGTCGGGTAACTGGCTCACCGGGATACGCGGCGATGTCGCGCATGAGCTGCGGGATCTCCAACGGCTTCACTCTGGCCATGTGCTGTACGCCCGGCCCCTTTTTTAAGATCGTTTCCGCATCGATGTCAGCGGACGGGTTACGGGTGCAACGGCCAGTCATGATGGCGTACTGGAATACGGCGCGCGAACGCTGCAACAGTCGCTTGGCGGTTTCCCGGACACCTCGTGCTTCGATTGCGCGGATGATCTCCAGCATTTCCGGCGCTTCGATGTTGGCGATGGGCCGTGAGCCGATCTTCGGGAATGCATCGATCTCCAGCGAGTGGATGACTTTCTCAGCGTAGGTCTCGGTCCATCCTGCGCGCTGATTGTCGAACCACTCGCGCGCAACCGCCTCGAACGAACTAGCGGCTGCGATGCGCGCCGTTCGTTTGACTTCTCTCTTTGCTTCATTGGGATCGATACCCGCCGCAAGCTTTTCCCGCGCCTCGTCACGCTTTTTGCGTGCGACTGCTAGTGAAACGTCAGGGTACACGCCGAGTGCCAGCAACTTTTCCTTGCCGTTGACGCGATATTTGAGTCGCCAGTAGCGCTGACCGGCCGGGGTAACGAGCAGGAACATTCCGCCGCCGTCGAATAACTTCACAGGCTTGTCGCCCGCTTTCGCGTTTTTGACGGCTTTGTCGGTCAAGGGCATGGGGGTATCCCTCCAAGGGGTATCTTGGATACCCCGAGAGATACCCCCAAATACCCCCGGCTGTCGCAGTACGTCCCGGGACGTATACGGAATTGAAAAAACCCGCGAAGCCTTATGTTATCACGGGTTGCCGGAATTCTGGGGATCGCACGAGATGGAAGATTGGTCCCCCCGACAGGAATCGGTCGTGATTCCTTCAACTACTATCAAACCCTATCAATTTCCCGGAAACCCAATATTGGCGGCCATCAGCGGGCGGCATCAGGGTACGGGTTCGATTCCAGAGTTCCCCAAAATCCATCAAAATTCCGCTATCCTTTACGCCAAATTTACGCCAGGGCACAGGATGGCAAGCTACAGAAAGCGGGGCGGGACGTGGCGCGCGGAGGTCGCGAAGGCTGGGATTCGCGACTCGGGAACGTTCGATACGAAGGCGGAGGCGGTAGCCTGGGCGACCAAGCTTGAGGCGGAGATCGACGCCGGCCGTCGGCGGCAGTACTCGAAAGTGCAGAAGACGGTAAGCGACGCGTTCGATGAGTATCTTGATAAGGTATCGCCGAACCTAGCAAAACACGAGTGGAACGAGACGCGGTTGGAGTTTCTGCGCAACGAGCTCGATTTCGTCGGCGTGCTGATACGGAACGTCAAGCCTGAGCAGATCGCAGAGTGGCGAGATAAGCGGCTCAAGGTCGTCAAGCCGTCGACCGTTAATCGGGATCTCAATTTGTTGTCAGCGGTCTTTCAGGCCGCGCATGACGAGTGGAAGTGGACCAGTGGGAACGCGGTTCGCGAAGTGACCCGTCCAAAGGATCCGCCTCCTCGCCGGCGTAGGGTGCCGGACCAAGACGCTGCGATTATGTGTACCGCGTTGGGATTGACGGATGGTGGGCCAGTTCAAACGACGCAGCAGTACACAGCGATTGCGTTTCTTTTCGCGATAGAAACGGCAATGCGCCAAGGGGAGATTATTGCTGCGACGTGGCCGAACGTCCACATCGACAAGCGATACGTGCACGTGCCGACATCAAAGAACGGCGATGCGCGCGACGTGCCGCTATCGAGGCGAGCGATAGAGCTGCTGGGCAGGCTGCCTAGGGCCAAAGGAGAACCCCGCTGTTTTCCGGTCGCGCAGGGGAGTGTCGACGCCTTGTGGCGTAAGGTTCGGGCGAGGGTGGTGAAGAAGCATCCCGAAATGGCGGATCTGAATTTTCACGATTCTCGGCACGAAGCGACCACACGACTCGCGAAGAAGTTACATGTGCTGGCACTCGCAAAAATGCTCGGCCACCGAGATATTCAGTCCCTGATGATCTACTACGACGAGACGGCCGCCGAGCTGGCGGCACGCCTCGATTAGTCCGTCTTCCGGCGCCGGCCGGGCCTCGGCGTCGGCAGCGTGCCGCGGTTCCGTCGCGCCCATTCGAGTACATCGCTTGCGAACCATCGTCGCTGCGCCTGCTGGCTTTCGACCGGGCGCATGCCGGCGGGAAAGTCCTTTCGGGTGACGACGCGCAATTCAACAGTGGCTTTCGACAGGCCGAGCCACTGCGCGATTTGCTCTGTGCTCCACAGTGTTTCGTCGAGCCTCTTCGGTTGCTCGAGCGCGGCGACGAGTCGACGCAGTTCGGGGAGTAGCTGCTGCAGTTCGCTCATGTCCATTCTTAGCCTTCTCCTGGGCTGGCCTTAGCTGTGGTCATGATTTTCCTCTATACCAATACGGGCCGCACTTGGCCGGTTTTCAGATTAATAAACGCGCCGCACCACGTCAGGCGCGCATGCCGGAAAAATTCCCACAGGATCGCGAGCCCCTGTGTGACGACGGCCTGATTGATGAACAGCTCCTGCCGCTCGAGCGCTTCGGCGAGGCTGCAGCTCGGCGTATCGTCCTCGGGAATCGTCGTGTCGATGAGCTCGGGCAGTACGTCGTATGGCCAGCGTAGCGGCGTGCTGTCCGCTGTGGCGATGTTTCCGGTCGAGTCGGGCGCCGCGCCGAAAATGACCTGGCCGTCGCTCGCGCGGTTGCCGAGATCCATAACGTAGCTGCCCGACTTATTCAGGGCCGGCGCCAATTTCGCGCGGGCTGCTGCGCTGTCTACGCACATGACAACAAGATCCGGGGCGCCGCGGATGATTGCGTCGGCGCTGGCATGTACCGGCCGGCCGCACCAATCGATCCCGAAAAACGCGTTGAGGCGATGCACGAGCACGACGCTTTTTCGCTGGCCGATGTCGGCCGGGCTGAACATCTGCCGGCCGACGTTCGCGGCGCTGATCGTGTCGGCGTCGAATGCGGTCACGTGCAGGCCCGGGTGGCCGAGTTCGACGAGGGCGTGATTGAGGCGGGCGAGCCCCGTCAGCATCTGCGAGCCCGTACCGCCGCAACCGATCAGCGCGACCGTTACGCGTCGATCGCTGAGAAAGCGCGCCGGCGTCTTGTGCTGGCTCATACCGTCCTCCACCAGGGTGCACCGACGTCGCGGCCAATCAGTGCGGCACATTCGGTTATCGCACGGCGCGTAGCGCGCTCGCGCTCCGACTGCTGCGCGCCGACGTCATGCCGTGCGTCGATGTCGTCGTGGGTGAAGTGGCGGAATGCGCCGGCGCCAGCGTGCGCGGTCACGTAATCCGCGAAGTGCGTCACGTCAATACGGGCCGCGCTCGACAGTTCGAAGGCGTCGGCGCGCGAGCCGATCGAATCGAATGCTCGCCAGGTGGCGGTTGCGTGCGGTCTGACGTGGATTGCGGTGAGGTCGCGGACCGTGTGACGCTTCGTTTCCCATCCTGCGGCCCGCGCGGCAAGTTCGAGCATGTCGAGTTGGTTCACGCGACTTTCTCCGTCGACGGGAAGAAGGCTTGTACCGGCACACGGAGCGTGATCATCTTGCCGAGGGCGCACAGGCGGAACGCGACGCTCGGGTTGGCCGTTCCGACACCGCCGATCACGCCAGCGATCTTCACTTCGCCCGCGTCGTCTGCGTCGTCGGTCGAGCTGAAGCCTGCCGGGCCGGCGCCGTGGCTGTGCAGATCGAATGCGAGGCTCTCGTCGTCGGCGAGCGTCGGCCGATTGATGGTGATCGCGGTCGGCGTGGAGCTGGTCACTTCGACTTCGCGGTACACCAGTTCCTTGCTCGTCTCGTTCCAGACGATCCATGCGGCGTGCTCGTTTGGCGCGGCGTCGGCGGCGTCGGCCGCGAACCGGCGAAGGTGCGGCTCGGCGGCGCTTATGCGTCCGAACGCGAATTCGATTTTTTGGTCGATCGATCCGTACGGCGGACGCGGGCAAGCGCCTTCGATTGGCGCGACCGGCTGAATCAGGTGCAGCCACGGGCGGCGAATCTCGACGAACAGGCCGTCGGCTGCGAGCAGGAATCGGTGGCCGACGTCGAGCAGCGGCGCAAATTCAGCGTGGCGCGGAACAGTGGCGACAGGGGCGCTGTCGAACAGCGCTTCGTCCAGGCCGATGTTTGCGTCGGTGCCGTCGGCGGCGATCGGGCGCGACCGGCCGGCTCGCACTTCGGCCGCGACTGCTTCGCTGAAAATCTTGAGTGCATCGCCGAGCGAGCGCAGCGTGTCGGTCGTTGCTGCTTCGAACGTTGCCTTAATTTCTTCGATTTTGGTGGACATGTGGTTAGCTCCGTTGCGTGAGGCATTGAATTGCGGACTCGACGGTCAGATTGACCGCGACCAGTCTTTCGGTGGGAAATTCGGCGCCGTCGAGCAACTGGCGCCAGAGCGTGGAAATGCTGCCGCCCTGAATCAGCTTTGGGGCATTCGGGTGGGTGAAGCGGCTGCGAAAGAATTCCTCTTCGTACCGCTCGACGTCGGCCGCGTTTGGCTGCTTCGCGATTTCGACGTTGCCGGTGCACACGGAACCGGAGGAATAGACGTTGTAGTACGGCGCCTGAAACAGGGCGGTGCTGCGTTGCGGCCGTGCATTCTCTGCGAGCGCGAACACGTGTCGTCGGTCGCCGTGTGCGATGAAAAGCAATGCGGGTTGTTGTGCCGGGCCCGCGCGAGTGCCGAGCGGCTTGTCGGATTGGAACCAGACGTGCCGGACACCTGCCGGCATCCACCACGCGACGACACCGGAACCGGCGAAGATCACGCGTTCGTGCACGAAGCCTTGTTGGCCGACGTGTTTCGCCGCTGCGGCAGCGAAGGTCGCAAGTTGTCGCTGAGTGACCGGCTCGCCGGCGAGTAACGTGGGCGCGCCGTCGACGACGCGAGCGGCATGCCGCGTCACGTAGACGTGCGTATCTGACTTGTTTCGGTACAGCAGCAGTGCCGAATCCAGTTCGAGGTGTGTGCTGCCTTCGCAATAGATATCGACGGTCGTCATACGCGTACCTGCACGGTGACATTTTCGGGCGTGCGAAGCGCGAGCAGATCGAGCAGGGTTTCGACTGCACACGCAAGTCGCGCTGTGTTGCTCATCCGCGCGAACCAGTTGCCGATCTCGTTGCCGGTGAGCGACAGCTGTACCGCGCACGAGACATCGAGTGGATCGGCCTGCATTTCGTCTTCGATGAAATCGTCGAGTACGCGGTCGGTGCCGTCCTGCTGATCCCAGAGGAGATACAGCGAATAATCGACGGGGCCGCGGCCGGCGTCGCGGCAGTCGACGCGGGCAAATGGCCCTCCGTTGACGATGATGCGGTGAATTTCGTCGCATGCGTCGGCAACGGCCGCGGCGGTATCGTCAATCAGCGACGCATATCCCACATCGGCGGTGCTCAGTGCCTGCGCTGGCTGTGCGATCCACGCGGGCGCGCCGCGGAAAAACTCGACGCGGCGAGGAACCGAATACTCAGTGAAGAATTCCTCCGCGGATGTTGTTTTGGGATTCACGCCGTGGATGAACATCAACTCTTCGAGCGCGTCGGTTTCGCTCCCGTAACCTTGCCAGTACTGATATTCGGCAATGTAGAGCGTCTCGCGCGGTGTACACACGCTCGGCAAGTAGTGGTGGCATGCCTCGTACAGTACGGCGAGCGCGGTTTGGCCGAGGCCGGGCATTACGTTTTCGAGGTGGTTAATGCCCGCGCTTAGATAGCGGCATGGCGCCGATCCGGCTCCTTGGTTGGAGTGGATCGAGAACCACGCGCTATGAGTGCTTCCAGAGGCGTACGGCGTCGGCGAATAATGCTCTTCGCTGACGCGCAAATTCCACTCGAAGATCGTCAGGCCGTCGGTGCGGTCCAGCCATTCGCGGGTAATTGCGTGGCGCGCGAGTTCGGTTTCGTCACGGTGACTGTCCGCATTCGCGGCATCATCGCCCGTGAGCAACTTGCCGCGCATCAGCGCGAGCGCGAGCTCGTGTGCGAAATTGCTGTCGCTTTCGTGATTGTTCCCGGTGACGTACCGCACAGGCACGCTGGCGGCAATGACCGGGATGGCGAGTGCTGGCGCGATCATGGCAGTACCGGCATGATGGACGAGGGCAGGCGCAGGCGCGGTGACGTGCGGTCAGCGTGCTGAGTCACGCGTTGCACGTGGCGCGCGAGTTGACTGTTGACGTGCTTCGCGCGCGCACGCGGCGTCGATTCGCCCGCGAACGTGTTCTCGCGCAGGTGCTTTCGAAGTTCGCGGAGTGTCATTTCGGTTGCGGGCAGTAGCGCGCGTGGAGCGCATTGATGAACGCGACTTCTTCGTCGAGCAGCGGGAGTACGTGCGCGGACATGGTCGAGCTGATGTCGATCAGGTACGAGACGATCTGGTGCGGCATGCCGTTACCGGCGGCGCTAACGAGTGCGCCGATCATTAATGAGAGGCCTGCTTCCGGTCCGCGCTCGGCTGCTCCCTTCGTGCCCACAGCGCGCCGGAACGTGTAGACGTTGCGATTGCCTTTGATGACCGGCCCTTCGATCTCGGCGTTCGTCAGCTCGGGATAGGTCTGCGAATAAAAGTCGCGGACCTGCTGGAGCGTGAACGTCGGCGCGGGATCGGCGAGCTTGGCGCCGTTGTACGAGAATTCGCGAGCGAGCGTTTCGATTTGCATGTCGTTGTCTCCGATCAGTACAGGTCGACACCAGCGTCGGTCGATTGTGGCTGCTCCGTGCTCGCGGGTTGTGCGGTTGCCGGCGTTTCTGCGGCCGGCGTCTCGCCGTCGGCGCGCGGTTCGCCGGCATCGTCGATACGCATCTGGCGCGGATCCGTCGCGTTGGCGTTCGCGCCATCGTTCGCGGGCGGGGTGTTAGTGTCGTCGGCCTTTGCCGCCTTCGGCGGTCGACCGCGGCCGCGCTTTCCGGGGGTGCCGGTTGCCTCGCTGGCCGTCGGGGCGGGTGGCGCGGTCGCAGCATCGCTTTGGTTCGCGGCCGCGCACGCACGCGCCTGGTCGAGCAGCGGCGTGGCGCCGGGAGCGTACACATCGACTGCGGCGGCGAATTCCGCGTCGAGTTCCTCCGGCGTCGCCAGCAGCGACAGCGGCCAGCGCTGCTTCTCGCCCTTGCCGTTCGGCATCGGCGTCACGTTGACTCTGAGGTTTTCGTCGCCTTCGGCGGTGATCAGGATGTTGATGCTCGTCGTTCGGGCGAGCGCGTGCAGTGATGTGAACAGGGACATGCGATTTCCTCTCAGGTGATGTCAGGCCGCGAGGCCGTCGAAATTGCGATCGGCGAAATCGGTATCGCCGGGATAGCGGTTCGAGCCGTCAACTCGATGCCAGCAAAAAAGGGAGCCGCGTCGGTGCGGAAACCAGTAGCCGGCGCAGTCGCAGCGCATGCGCGTCGTGTTCCGGCGATTCATCCAGTGGTCGACGCGGTATTTGCGGCGGTTACACGTGCGGCAAGCCGGCAGGCGTGTGTAGCGGTCGGGATGGCGCCGCAGGCATCGGCGCGCAGTGCAGTGCGCGCAGCGAACGTGGCAACGTGGCATCGATCAATCCTCCGCGTCGCCGGCCTGCAGGCGTTTCACGTCGACGCGCACGGCAGCGCGGCGTCGTTCGCGCGTTTCGCGAGCTCGAGCCGACGATTCGAGCGCGTCGCGCACGCTGGCGCGCTGGATCGCGGCGTCGAAGTCGCCGCGCATGTGCAGGAGTTGCCACTCGACGCGCAGCAGATGGGTTGGCAGGTGATCTTTCTGCATGGCCGGCTCACGCGCTGTACGTGTTTGCGATCGGCGTGCTCGGTGCGTCGTCGGTGTACGTCCACGCGACGCAACCAACGCCGACGGCGAGCCAGAGCAGCACGATTTTCCAGAGGGGCATGGGGGCGGCCCTGTGTTTGCTCATTGGATTTCCTCCCTCTGTCTCGTGAGCAATTCCTCGTCGCCGACGAGTCGGGCGAGCGCTTTTGCGAGTTCCGGTTCGTGGTGCTCGATGTAGCCGATCAGGTACCAGACGTTTTGCATGGCGTGATCAGCAAAGAGGTCGGGGCGGAGCCCGCGCTGCTTGCCGTGTTCGACGGCCTTTCTTACTGCGCTGGAGAAATTTGCGCGGAGCCGGTCGGCGACTTGAGCTCGAGATTTCATGTCGGGCCTCAGATGCCAAATTCCGGAGCGATCGCGCTTGCGATCAGATAGAGCGCTGCAAGTGCAACGAAGGGGTACCAGTCGCGTGCCGGCAGTGCGCGGGATTTAAGCCGCGTGAATTCGGTGCGCCAAATCAAAATGGTGTGCATCGGAACCTCGCCTATGACATGCGCAGCAACGGCGCTGCGACGAGGACGAATTTAAGCACACTTAATCTCACGCTGCAAAGAAAATTTAGCGGGCTTAAGTTGACGCGCGGTCTAGAGTGCGGGCATACTGTTTATCCATACAGTATTGAAAGCCGTTTGAAGAAAAAGACTGAGGGTGGGCTTCGATGAGTTGCGATGCAGGGATCGGCGGGGGCCGTATCAATCCGGGGGATTTGGCCGTGGTTAGCCGATGCGCGAACGCCGCGCATATCGGGCTGATGGTCAGGGTAATGGGGCCGCATGCGACGTCCGACTACGATTGGGACGTCGAGCTGCTGGGTATGCCGGTGGAGGGGTACGCGGCCGGGCACGACCGCGTCGGGGTATTCAGGTGCGCGGCAGTTTTCGACTGGAACCTGAGCCGCTTGGCGGAGTCGGTGCGTTCAAATCGAGTAGCTCACCGCGAGCTCGCTCATGCATAGCAAGGACTGCACGCAGTGGTGCGTGTACCGCAGTGACGGCCAGTTCCGTCATACCGAGCGCGATCGCGCGCTTTAGATCCGCGTAAAACGCCTGGGCTTCCACCGGTAGATCGTCCTGGGCATCTTTCATCGGCCCGCGCTTTTCCCAAAGCCATTCGGGGCGCACGCGTAGAAACCGTGCGACGCCGAATACGGGCGCGGCCTTCAGGTTTTCGACGTTCACTTTGCCGCTCGTCCATTGCGAAACAGCTGACGGGGAAACCCCTGCCTTCGCAGCGATTTCCTTATCGTCGATTGACGATCCCAATTCCGCCTCGCGAAGTTCCTTGGCGTACCTGAGTCGTCCTACGAAGGTGTCTAGGTCGTTCATTTCAGCAGGCTAAACCTACGCAAGTAAGAGCACTTCACTTTTGAAATTAAGTGTGCTTAAATCTCGGCCATGGAAAACGACCTGCGCATCGCATACGCGAGCGAAATCATCACCCGACTGGGCGGGACTGGCGCCGTCGCCGATCTCTTCGAGATTGACGCCGCGGCCGTGTCTCAGTGGCGCCGTAACGGCATCCCGAAAGCCCGAATGCAGTTCATCTCTGTTGCGCGGCCGGACGTGCTAGTTGGCCTCGGTGCGCAAACGGGCTGTGACGTGGAGGGCATGCGCCGGCCCCCTTTGCAGGATCGTGCGCGAGCTCGACCGCGGGCGCGTCGCATACCTGATGCATGAGCGCTGTAAATGCGCGTGTTGCCTTCGTGTCATTCACTGCGCGCGTGATCGCGTCGCGCATGTGTCGTTTGAGTTGTGGTTTCGGGGTTGCTGTCGCGTGCTGAATTCTGAATTTCTGCGTTCTCATGATGTTGTTCCGTTTGGCGATGGAGCAATTCTCTCGGAAACGCGAGCACGTTAACAGTATGAAAAACGGTGAAATTCAAGGGGTAAATGTGGCTCACCATTACAGTCAAACCGCATGGATTGACGTGCTGTATACGTCCGTATCGAACACGCCGGGGAAAGTGGAAGACGCTGCCCGGTTTCTTACCGAACGCCGGGGCACTCGAATTTCCGGCGAGCATCTGCGGTTGCGGCTCCGTGAGGTTGAAGGCGCGCGCATAACTGGCGAAATGTTCGAACTCTTAATCGAGTGGATGCTCGAGAAAAAGCAGCCGCATGCACTCGACGCGGTGTACGCGTTCAATGCCCGATTCGGGCTAGTCGCGACCGAAACGTTCGCCGATGCTGAGTCAGACTGCATCCGCGCGCTCGTCGACTCTGCGCTAACCGTCAGCACGAAGGCAGGGGGATTGGCCGACGAAGTTCGGCGGGCCGCCGACGATGGGCTGATCGATCCGCGCGACGCCGAAGCTATCGAGCGGGTCGGACGTGCAGCGCAACGTCAGATCGAGCAGACGATCGCGATTGCACGTCGTTCCGCTCAAAACCGTCGGCGTCGCCGCGGCTCCTAATTCATCAATTCCCTGAGGTGTTTCGAATGGGCGCACACGACCCATCGGATGCGCACGCCCGTACTTCGGCGCCAGAGGCCGAGCAGAGCATTCTCGGTGCGCTGTTGCTCGACAATGGCGCGCTCGAGGAAATAGCGGGTGTCGTCTCCGAGACGGATTTCACGGTCGGCGAGCATGCCCTCGTTTTTAGGGCGATACGCGACCTGATTCAGCGCGGTGCAATTGCAGACGTCGTAACCGTCTTTGAGCGGTTGAATTCCGTCGACGCAAAGGTTGATCAGCCGCTCGCATTTTTGAATGATCTGGTGCACGCAACGCCGAGCGCGGCGGGTGTTCGTCACTATGCTGAAATCGTCCGAAACCGCTCGATCTCGCGGCGGATGTTGCGCGTTTCTGAGAGGTTGCGAGATGCAGTATTGAAGCCCGGCGGGAAATCGCCCGTCGAGTTGCTGGATCTCGTGCAAGGGGAGTTGCTGAAAATAGCCGACACCAGTCAGTCGGCCGACGATGAATTTCGGCCGATATCGAGCGCGCTGACGGCTGTTATTCAGCGTATCGACGAGCGCTATCACGCTGGCGGTGCAACGCAAATTGGTGGGACTGCTACGGGATTTGTCGATCTCGATCGGCATACAGACGGCATGCATGGCGGTGAACTGATCATTGTCGCCGGCCGGCCCTCGATGGGAAAAACCTCGCTTGCGATGAACATTGCTGAAAGCGTCGCTGTGTCGCTTGGTCTTCCGGTGGCGGTTCTGTCGTTGGAAATGCCCGATGAACAGTTGGCTTCGCGCATGCTGGCAGGGACATCGCGCATCAATCAGCACAAGCTCAGGACGGCCAGCCTGCGCGACGATGACTGGTCGAAGCTGACGCACGGAACGCAAGTTCTCGTCGACGCACCGGTCTATGTTCTCGACAGTGCTTCGATAACGCCGCTGCAGCTCAAGGCGAAGCTGCGCCGATTGCAGAGGCAGATTGGTCGGAAGCTCGGTCTGATTATCGTCGACTATCTGCAGTTGATGTCGGGGGACGGTGGAGCGGGCGAGAACCGCACAAGCGAGGTTTCGCAAATATCGCGTGAGTTGAAAAAGACAGCCAAGGAATTCGACGCGCCAGTGATCGCTCTTTCGCAGTTGAATCGGGGGCTCGAACAGCGCCCGAATAAGCGGCCGATGATGTCGGACCTTAGAGAGTCTGGTGCGATCGAGCAGGATGCGGACGTAATTTATTTCATTTATCGAGACGAGGTGTACAACCCGGATAGCGCAGACCGAGGAATGGCCGAGCTGATCATCGCGAAGCAACGTAATGGGCCGCTCGCGACTGTGCGATTGGCATTCCGAAATGAATTAACACGGTTCGAGAATTTTGCAGAGCCGACAGGGGCGTATTAATGGCGGGAGTGCCAACATCATTTACCTGGCGACGAGCGATGACAGCGAGCGATTTGCCGGGCACGACAAAGCTCGTGCTGTTCGTCATTGCTGAATACGCCAATTCGATCGATGACACGTGCTGGCCGTCGATCGATGAGATTGCCGGCCGCGCGACATTGACCGCGCGCGCCGTGTCAAAGCACCTCGGCGTGGCCGAGCGAGCGGGATGGATCAGGCGATGGAAGTCGCGAAAAAGCGGGAGGAAATGGGCGCACGGCCACTACCGCCTCACGGTGCCCGAGGATGTCGCGATGCGTGCACGCGACGACCTGAGCCTCGACATTGCCGGTGCGCGAGCAGGCCATCAGGAACCACGTTCCGGTGACTGCGGGGAATTTGAGGAACCAGGTTCAGGTAACGCCGGCGAATTGGCGGAACGTGGTTCAGCTGATACCCGGAAAAAGGGCGGAGCGGAGGTGGAATCGGGAAGTTGTAGGAACCACGTTCCAACTAACAACCCAATGAATAGAAATTACGAAACCTTATCTCTCTCTCAAACGCCGGTGGTATACCCGGGGGGCGAGGGTACAGGCAGAGAGGGAAATCGTCAAGAGGGCTTCGCCGCGTTGGCGGCATGGATGGCTCGCAGGCTTCGCGATAACGATCCGGGCGCGAGCGAACCCGATCTCGCGGAGTGGGCGTCGGATGTCGACGGCATGCTGGCCGATGGATTCGAGCCACAGCAAATCGTAAAGCTGTGGACATGGGCTCTTGAGGATGGCTTTTGGTGCTCAGTGATTCGCTCACCGGCACGGCTTCGGAAAAATTGGGAGCAGCTGCGCGCGAAGCGAAACCAGTCGTTGACGCGTGAGCGGCAGCCAGCGCAGCAGCAGGGAAAAGACGATCGATGCTGTGCGCATGTCGACGATGACGGTACGCGCTGCACCAACGTCGCAACATCCATCCTCGGCGCAGGCTCGGCGCGTCGCGGTTATTGCCGGCTGCACGTCGGCATTTACGAAATTTGAAGCGGGGGAAGAATGTCGATTGAAAAGCGGTTGGAAAATTGGGCGCGTGCGCAGCGGAACGGCAGTGGTGAAGGCGGTGGCGATTCGCTGGTAGCGAATATCTACTTTCCGTCGGTCGGTGGCCGTTCGATCGATTCGACGCTCGACCTTGAGGACGCGAACAGGGTCGAGGTCGCGGTGCGTAAGCTGATGCCGATGGATCGCAAGCTGCTGCAAATGCACTACGTCTGGGGTAAGCCGCCGTTCGTGATCTGTCGGCGGCTCGGTCTCAAGGTACGGCCGACGACGATCTTCGATTTTGCGCTGGCGCATGCGAAACGTGCTGTCGACGAGAAGCTTGTGCCGCCGCCGCCGAGCTACGTTTCAGTGCAGACGATCATCGATAAGATTGCGGAAGGTGTTGCGGAATCGAAATAGCTGTTCTACACTTCGATCCACAATTTGATCCGGTGAGTTTTACCGAGTGCGTGCGGCCTTTGCCGGACCGCTGCTCGCCCGGAAGAATCACGAAGCCCTGAGTGCGAAAGCCTCAGGGCTTTTTGCATTGGAGTTCGTGATGCCGAAGAAAGCGCCGACGCAATGTCGCCATTACGGCTGCGGTCGGCTGGTTGTGACGCCGGGCTACTGCGCCGAGCATGCGGCCGACGCGGTCGGTTGGCAATCGGACCGCCTGCGCGGCTCGCGTCACGCCCGAGGATACGGAACAGCGTGGACAAAGCTGCGGCGCGAAGCACTCTCACGCGACAACGGGCTCTGCGTGCCGTGCAGGAAGAAAGGCCGAATCGCTCGTGCAGTCGCCGTTGACCACATCGTGTCGAAGGCCGACGGCGGTGCTGACGAGCTGACCAATCTGCAGTCGATCTGCAAACCGTGTCACGACGCGAAGACCGCGAGCGAAGCCGCGCGCGGACGCGGGCGACGCTGACCGGGCGCCGGCCGTCGCCCCGAACCAGGGGGGGGTGGTTTTAATTTTTCGGACCCTTGCCTGGGACCGAACGTTCAGCCGCATTTTATCGCGGACCACTTTTTGAATAGGGGGGGGTTAAGAAAGCCGCCCCATAGAGCCGATCGCGCAACGCGAGATGAGTTTTTCGCCGGCTCGCTTACGGGAAGCCTCACATGAGTCCGAATCAACCGTTTGCCGACGTCGGCGATGCCGACGAGTCGTGCGCATCGGGCGGCGGCGTTGGAAAGGCGATCGAATCGCCTCCGCCGCCGCCCGGGGTGCACTTTGAGTCTGCGCACCGCAAGGTGTGGGACTACCTCTGTTTCGCGTTGCGCGCCGAAGGCGTGCCGCACCGGACTGCTGGCGTCGCGCTGGCGATCGTGTGCGTTGACTTCGTGCGGTGGGTGAAGGTCGAACTGCAGCTGCGCGATTTCGAGAAGATCAATCACGGGTCGTTCATGACGGTAACGCCGAACGGCCATTCGCAGCCGCATCAACTCTACTACGCGGCGAAATCGTTGAAAGAGGGGCTGCTCAAGTGTTTGCCGGAAGCCTGCCTGACGACGCCGTCGATGCTGATCGCGAAATCGAAGATGGACGACTCGGACCAACAGGACGACCTGTTCGAAGAGTTGCTGAATCACGCGCGCTCTCGGCCGACGAGCTTGCCCGCCTGACACCAGCGATTCGGCATCGATGGGATGTTGAGTACGGCCTGCCGGTGTTGCAAGGCGAGATTGTCGTCGGCGAGTTCGTGTTTCTTTCGGTCAAGCGCCACTACGTTGATCTGATCGACGGTCCGGCGCGCGGCATTGTGTTCAGTGCCGGGCATGCGCATCACGTCATCGACTACATCGAGCGGCAGTTCCTTCACATCAAGGGCGCGCTCGCCGGTCAGGCATTGATGCTTGATCCGTGGCAGCGGTTCTGGACAGCCGTGATGTACGGTTGGCGACGTTTCGATTCCAGGCTGCGGCGCTTTCGCACTGGGTACGAAGAGGTCGCGCGCAAGAACGGCAAGTCGACGTGGAAAGCCGGGCAGGGCGATTACCTGTTCCTAATGGACGGTGAGCAGGGCGCGGAGGTGTACACGATCGCGACGACTCGCGAGCAGGCGATGAGCGTGTTCAAGCCGGCGCTCGATAACTACCGTCGTCGGTGTCGGCGATCGAAACGGCTGGCGAGATCGATCAAGGTGTACGACGGGACGAACCAAGAGCGGATCGTGATCGGCAGCAGCGTGTTCAAGCCGCTGCCAGCAAACGCGGAATCGCTCGACGGCTTGAACCCATCGGTTTGTATGGTGGACGAGCTGCACGCGCACAAGACGCGTGAGGTATGGGACGTGATGGAGTCAGCACTCGGCGCGCGGCTCCAGCCATTAATTTCCGCCATCACGACGGCCGGCTACATCCTCGACGGAATCTGCACGGAGATTCGTGGCTATCTCGTCATGATCCTGCGTGGCGAAAAGATCGACGACAGCTTCTTCGGCTACATCTATACGCTCGACGATGATGATGATCCATTCGACCCTGCTGTTTGGATCAAGGCGAACCCGAGCCTAGGCAGCGCGAAGACGGTCGACTATATGCGTGCGCAGGCGGCGAAGGCGGCCGAGCTGCCGAGCGCCAAGGCGAACTTTCTCACCAAAGACCTGAACGTTTGGGTCAACGGTGCGTTGAGCTGGTTCGACATGCAGGTGTGGGACCGATGCGGTGCGCCGTTCGATCCTGCGATTCTCGCCGGCCGGCGGTGTTTCGGTGGACTCGACCTTGCGAGTACGCAAGATTTGAGCGCGTTCGTGCTCGTCTTTCCTCCGTACGACGACGGCGGGGACATTGTCGAAGAGCTCGGCCCAGACGGCGAGTGGCATGTGGTCGCGCATATTTTCGCGCCCGAGGCGAAGGTCGATACGCAGGAGGGTAGCGACGCCGCGCCGTATAAAAAGTGGGCCGAGCTCGGATGGCTGACGGTTACGCCTGGTGCGGTGACCGACTATTCGATCATTCGAGACACGATCGTCGGTGCATGTCGGAAATTCGATGTGCAGGATATTGCGTTCGATCCGTGGAATGCGACGCAGATCGTGAACGAGCTGCTCGAGGCAGATATTCCGATGGTCCAGGTACAACAGAACATGTCGGGGCTCTCGCCGGGAGCGAAGCAGCTTGAGCGACTGGTGTATGGCGGCAGCATGCGGCACGGCGGAAATCCGGTAATGCGTTGGTGCGCGAGCAATGTGACGCTGATGCTTGATTCGAATGACAACATCCGGCCCGACAAGAAAAAGTCGCGACCGAACGGGCGCATCGATCCGATCGTCGCGGCCTGTATGGCAACCACGCGTGCGGTCACGTATCAGCCCGAAGCGGACCCGGAAATCTACATCCTATGACGAACGCAACGAACGGTGCGCCGCGCGCGAACGCAAGCGGCTCGCGAATTTTGAACCAATGGAACGCTGATCGACAGGCGGCTAAGGTGAATGCCTCGGCGGTGTCGACGAGCCAGATCGTTCCCGGCACTGATGCATATGACTGGATGACCGGCTTGCAGACACCAGGGCGGGCGGTGAGCGAACGTGGTGCGTTGAGCGTCGCGACCGTCTATTCCTGCGTGGCGCTGATCGGCGGTGCGGTCGCTTCGACACCGCTGGTCGAGTACGAGCGCGGCCCTAACGGCGTGCTGCCGGTGGAATCGGAATATTGGGAGCTGTTTAACGAAGAGCTGCATCCGCGGTGGCCGGCAGCGGTGGGGTGGGAATTCGGCATGACGGGCCTGCTCCTGCACGGCGATCTGTTTTCGCGTATCCACCGCGTTACGCGTTGGTCGTCGCGAATCCAGTCGGTCGAACCGTTGCATCCGCTGTCGGTGTGGGTTGATCTGGTCGACGGTCGTCTCGTGTACACGTATCTCGATCCGGCCACCAACGTCGTGATGACGGTCGATCAGGACGACATGATCCATGTTCCTGGCCCCGGATTCGACGGTCGCCGCGGGCTCTCGCAAATCCGCAGTGTGCTTCGCATGCCGGTCAACGTTGCGTCGTCCGCTGGCCAGTTGGTCGACACGATGCTGTCGGACAACTTGCGTCCCGATCTTGTGATCAAGTCGGAGAGCAAATTGAACGAGGATCAGATCGCGTTGCTGCGCAAGCAGTGGATACAGCGATACAGCGGATTGCACAACAGTTCTGCACCGGTCGTGCTCGGCGGCGGAATGGACATCAAGCAGATTTCGATGTCGGCGGCAGACGTGAAGTTGATCGAAAACCGGAAGTTGACCGATGACGATGTGTGCTCTGTGTTCGGAGTCATGCCGCACATGGTCGGCCGAAGCGACAAGGGTACGACGATCGGCACGACGGCCGAGCAGCTTGCGAAGCACTTCGTGAAGTACACGTTGGGCCGGCACCTCACGAAGATCGCGCAGGAAGTCGGTCGGAAGGTGGTTCGAAAGCCGAAGCGCTCGATTCAACACGACGCCGACGCGCTCGACCTTGGCGACATGAAATCGCGGTTTGAGGCGTTCCGCATCGCGCTCGGCCGCGCAGGTGAGCCGGGCTGGATGACGCAAAACGACGTGCGGCGCCGCTTCAACATGCCGCCGGAGGCGAACGGAAACACACTAAATTCAGGGACCAAAGATGCGACGAAACCGAATCCTCCAACTGCTGAATGACAACCGCGCGGCGCCGCGGGCATTCAGCGTGAAGGCGAGCGACGACGGCTCGGTTGCGACTGTCTACCTCTACGACGTGATCGTGACCGACGATTGGTGGGGCGGCGTCTCCGCGCAGTCGTTCGTGCAGGCGCTCGCCGGCATCACGGCCGATACGATCCACCTTCGGATCAACAGCCCGGGCGGCGACGTGTTTGCCGCGCGCGCGATGGAAACGGCGATCCGCGGGCATTCGGCGCGTGTGATTGCGCACGTCGACGGCGTCGCGGCGAGCGCGGCCAGCTTCGTGATGCTCGCGGCCGACGAAGTCGAGATTACGGACGGTGCGTTCGTGATGATTCATAACGCATGGACATTCGCGATGGGAAATGCGGGCGATCTGCGCGAATCGGCGAAGCTGCTCGACGCTGTCGACGCGTCGCTGGTGCGAACCTACGCGAAGGAGACGGGGCAAAGTGAGGACGATATTTCTGCATGGATGGCCGCCGAAACGTGGATGTCATCCGACGAGGCCGTGCAACGCGGCTTTGCTGATCGACTCGCGGGCGCTGGCGCGGATGCACAGGCGTCCGCGTGGAATCTCTCGGCGTACGAACGTGCGCCGAACGCGGCGCATGCGCAGACGCCGGCGCGTGGCCCTGCAGCGTTCGCCCCGCCGGAGCAGTTGCCCGAGCCGAAGCCGGTTCCGCAGGCGCCCGTAGCGGCAGCGGATATGGATGCCCTGCGGCGACGACTGGAGCTTGCACAACGTTCGTGACGCGTTCCCGCGTCGATTCAAAGGGCTGCCTTCGGGTAGCCCTTTCTTTTTCTGTCGATGGAGACTGTATGGCTATTGCAATTCAAGCACTGCGGGAGCGTCGCGACGCACTCGCGAAAAATCTGAACGCGCTGCTGGAAAACAACCAGGGTGACAAGTGGGGCACCGATCAGCAAAGGGCGTACGACGAAGGCCTCGCCGAGATGGATCGTGTCAGCGCCGAGATCAGGCGTCACGAAGGGCTGATGAACCGGCTCGCCGAAGAAGCACTCGCCGGCAATCCCGAGGGCCTGATCAACGCTCACGTCAAGACGCCGGGTGCGCATGAGGGCGAGTCGCGCGCGATTCGCACGTTCCTCCGGCGCGGCGTGCTGGCCCTGACCGACGAGGACCGTGCGCGCATGCTCGCGCGGCAGACGCCGGATATCCAGAACGCCATGTCGACCGGTGATCCGGCGGCCGGTGGCTATACCGTGGCTCCGGAGTTCTATCGCAAGCTGTCGGAGGCACTCAAAGCGTTCGGCGGCCTCCGCCAGCTCGCTACCGTACTGCCGACGGGGACCGGCGCGGCGATGATGTTCCCGGCTACGGACGCAACGACGGAAGAGGGCGAGATCGTCGCTGAGAACGAGGAAACTGGCGACAGCGACACGAAATTCCTCTCGAAGTCGCTGGAGGCGTTCCGCTATTCGTCGAAGTCGATCGCTCTTTCGATGGAGCTTCTGCAGGACAGCATGTTCGACCTGGAAAGCTACATCATCCGGCTGTTGGCAACGCGCATCGGCCGGATCACTGCGCGGCATTTCGCCAAGGGCACTGGTAACAGCCAACCGGTCGGTCTGCTGACAGCCGTCGGCACGGGCGTTACCGCCGAGTCGCCGAATCTGATCACCTACGACGATCTGCTCGACCTCGAACACAGTGTCGATCCGGCCTATCGCTCACGGCCGAATTGCGGTTACGCCATGCACGATCAGATGCTCAAGGCCGTCCGGAAGATCAAGGATGAGCAGAAGCGTCCGATTTTCGCGCCCGGTTATGAGCAAGGTAGTCCGGGTGGTGCGCCGGACCGGCTGCTGAATCGCCCGATTACGATCGTGCAGGAATACGACGTTCCGGAAGCCGGCGCCAAGCCGCTGACGTTCGGCGACCATTCCGAATACATCGTGCGCGAAGTGATGGATCTCACGATGTTCCGCATGACGGACTCGCGCTACACGCTGAAGGGCCAGGTCGGTTTCGTCGGCTTCAACCGTCAGGGCGGCAACCTGATCGACATCGGCGGTGCCGTGAAGGCGCTGAAGATGGGCCAGCCGGCAGCACCGCAGGGCTGATGAACAGGGCCGCCACTAAGGGGCGGCCGCACATTCGACGTGAGGAAAAAATGGTCGAGCAGGTGGCATATCCGCTGCGCGTCGCGGTGGGACGCGTCGACGTAATGAAGCGCCCTGAGGCGGAAGCGATCACTCTCGATCTGGCCCGAGCGCATTGTCGGATCGATTGCGACGACGACGATATTTTGCTGAAGGGCAATATCGTCGCTGCGCGCGAAGCGCTCGAGACCGCGCTGTCCCGTCCGTTGTTGCCGCAGGAGTGTCGTGTTCGGGTCGATTCATTTCCGCCCGACCGGATTCTGCTGTGGAACGACGTAATCGAGATCGTTGACGTGTCGTATTTCGATGAGGCCGGTGTGCGGCAGGTCTTGCCGCCAGCATCGTATCGCGTGATGGACCGGGCGTACCTCGTGGCACGGAAGATGTTTCCGTACGGCGAGGACGTGCAGGTTCGGTTTCGTTGCGGCGCATTCGAGGCGCCGGACTCTGTGCCCGAGTCGCTGATCGCCTGGATGCTGTTGCAGCTCGGCACGCTGTCCGAGCATCGAGAATCGGAAGTTGATGGCACGGTGAGTTCGCTGAGCGAAGATTTCACGAACCGGCTTATCGGGCGTCACACGATCATCAGCATCTAGCGAGGAAATAATGCGGGCGGGAAAACTGAGCGAGCGCATCGTCATCGAGCGGCGAAGCGGCGCGGTGAACGAGAACGACGAGCCATTGCCGGACGCATGGGTCGAGCATTCGAGGCCTTGGGCTGACGTGCGTTTCCTCAACGGGAAAGAGCACGTCGTCTCAGGTGCTATTCGTGGCGCGGCGATTGCTAGCATGCGCATCCGCTACCGAGCCGGTATCGACGAACAGATGCGCGTGCGCTACGACGGCCGGCTGTATGACATCACGGCGGTATTGCCGGCGCGCAAGCGCGGCTATCTCGATCTGTCGGTCAAGGTGGGGGAGAAGTATGTCTAGCGTACAAATTTTGGGCATGGCCGACCTTCAGGCCGATTTCGCGAAACTGGCGAAGGCGCATTCTACGAAGGCGCTCCGGCGTGCGACGGTTGCCGGTGCGAAGGTGATTCGTGACCAGGCCCGCGCCCGAGCGCCGAAGAAAACCGGGAAGCTGCGCCGAAATATCGTCGCGGCATCACTTCGGCAGAAGGATGCACCGGGTTTGGCGACGGCCGGGGTCCGTGTGCGCATGAAAGGGAAGGGCGACTCCCCGGGCAACGCCTTTTATTGGCGTTTCATTGAGCTCGGCACACAGCACATGAAGGCCGAGCCGTTTATGCGGCCGGCGTTCGATGCGTCGATAGCTCAGGCCGAAGGGGCAATCCGAACTGAAATTGCGCGCGCGATCGATCAGGTTGTCGGGGGTGGATTTTGAGCGCATTGGCTGTCCGCGACGCGATCGGCACTGTGGGTGTCGCGAAAGGGTACGTCGGCGTCGCTGGATCGAAGGCGGTATCGCCGTACTACGTCGTGTCGCGCGTGAGCGGCGAGCGCGACATGGCGCTTGGCGGAGTCACTGGCGGTAAGTCTGGCATGTTCCAGATCGATGTTTACGCGAGCACCTATACGGAGGCCGATTCGATCGCAGATCAGGTGATCGATCGGGCATCGTCGAGCGGGCGGTTCGCCGTGGGTGGTATCAGCGAACTGCCTGACGACTTCTCGAGCGATACCGGAGATTTCCGGGTGAGCCTCGAAATATCCGTGCAGTTCTGACCGTTTCAGTTTCTGTTAGGCCCGCCGAGCGCGGGCCTTTTCATTTGAATTTGAGGGGCATATGGCCGAGAAAAGCAAGCGCATCAAGGCGCAAGGTACGAAGGTCGAGGTGTCGAAGACCGTTTCGACGGACCTCGACGACAAGACTCTCGTTTTCGTCGATCTCAACACGACGAGCAAGACGGTCCAATGGCAGGGCGGTCAATCGTCGGAGATCGATGCGACGACGCTCGCGAGCGACGAAAAGGAATCCGAGATGGGCTTGCCCGATCCCGGCGAATTTTCCATCGATGGCAACTATTCGTCCGACGACGAAGGCCAAGGGATTCTCCGTGGTGCTCGCGCGACCGGCGAGAAGCGCGTATTCCGCGTGACGTTCCGGGACGGCTCGCAGTTCCTGTTCATCGGCATGGTGCGTCAGTACACGTGGTCGGCCGGTGTGGACGGCATCGTGGCTTCGACGTACAGCGTGCGGCTCAGCGGATCGCCCAAGGCCGTTCCGCCGTCTGCACCGCCGGCAGGCTAATCGATCTCGCGAACCAACAAGGAATTGAAGATGACAACCAAAGCAAAAGCCGGCGTGCTGCGCGCCGCGATTCTCAATCCGCTCGCGGGCTGGAAGCACGAATTTCTGCCGATGCCGGAATGGGGCGGTGAAACCGTCGCGGTGCGCGAGCCGCTGCTCGGCGATCGGGCGTTCTGGCTCGAGCCGCTTCGCCTGGCCGCCGGCGTCGAGGTAGGCGACGATGAAGAAACGGCGCGCGCGAAGTACGGGGAGCTGAGCCCGGAAGTGCATCAGATGGCCTACGCACGCCTGTTCGTCCGCGTGCTGTTCACCGAAACGGATACGGGCTGGAGTCGCATGTTCGAGGACGGTGACGCCGAGGCTGTGGCCGCCGTGTATGGCGTCGCACACGATCGCGTCGTCAGCAAGGCGATCGAACTCGGCAAGCTCAACGTCGACCCGGAGGCTGAAGGAAAAAAGCCTTCCGCCGAAACCCCGATCTCCGACTCGAATTGACGTTGGCGCTGCGGCTCGGCAAGACGCTTGCCGAGCTGCGCGCGCAGATGTCGACGGCTGAATTTGCGCTGTGGCAGGCGCTGGATGCGGAATCGCCGATCAGCGATGACCGGTACGACCTGCATGCCGCGATGGTCGCGTCGGCCGTGTTCCAGGCACAGGGTGCGAAGGTGAAAGTCGCCGACATGATGCCGAACTGGGGTGGAGATTCGGTGGAAGTTGAGGAGGTTGCGGACGATCCATTCTTCGCAGGCCTAATGAGATTGGTAGAGTAGGCGGAAAAATAGTATGTCAACGAGTCTCCGCGAACTGGTCGTCAGCGTAACCGCGAACACGAACCAATACGACCGGCGCATGAGCCGGATGGGGTCGGAAACCGCTGGGTATTTTAATTCGGTCCGGGATGGAGGCCGGATCGCAGATGCGGCATTTGCGTCGAACGCTGCGAGCGTGCAGGTGACGGTGCGCGCGATCGAGGCCGCGCGTGGATCTATCCGGGGATATGCCGAGGCTGCAGCCGCGGCGTTCGGTGTGCACCAGCTCATCGAATACGCGGATGAGTGGACGAACCTGAGCAACCGCCTCAAGATCGTCACGCGCGACCAGACCGATTTTGCGATCGCGCAGAACGATGTGGTCCAGATCGCGCGCACGGCGCGCCAGCCGCTGGATGCAACCGCCGAGCTGTACCAGCGGATCGCAAACAACACGGGCCATCTTGGCTTGTCGATCAAGCAGGTTGGCCCGCTGGTCGAAACGATCAGCAAGGCGGTTGCGCTGTCCGGCGTTTCGGCCGATACGGCGCGGATGGGTATCGTGCAGCTAGGACAGGCGTTCGCGTCTGGTCAGTTGCGCGGCCAGGATCTGCACAGCGTGCTTGAAGAACTGCCCGGCGTCGCCGAGGCAATCGCGCGCGGGATGGGGCGAAGCTCGTCCGAGCTGAAGGGGATGGCGGAAGCGGGCAAGCTGACCGTCGAAAACCTCATCGACGCGTTGAAGAACGCCGCGACGAGCACGGACGCGCTGTTCTCCAAGATGCAGGTGACTGTCGATCAGTCGATGACGCGCCTGCATACGGAGATCCTGAAATATATCGGTGAGGCGGATCAAGCTACCGGCGCTAGCGCGAAGCTGTCGCAAGGCATCATTTACGTTGCCGAGCACATCGACGAAATCGCGAAGATCAGTGCATCGCTCGCGGCCGGCCGGCTCGCTGTGTATTTCGTGCAGACCGCAGTCGCGGCAGGGAAGTCGGCGGTCGCGTGGAATGCCGAGCGCCAGGCGCTGATCGCGAAAGCGCAGGCGGAGAACGCAGCGGCCTTGGTGACGATCACCAGGGCGCAGAGCGACCGCGACGCGGCGGCGGCAAAGCTGCAGAACGCACAGGCGGCGGAAGTGGCTGCGCAGGCCGAATTGGCTGGTATGCGTGCGATGCGCGAAAGCCTCGCCATGCAGTCGGCTTTGACGGCGGGATCGATTCGATACACCGAAGCGAAGGTCGCAGAGGCGCGAGCGATCGAAGCAAGCGCGGTCGCGCAGGTCGCGACGGCGCGCTCGAACCTCGCGAACAGTCAGGAAATCGGCACGCGGATTGCGGGCACGCCATACGCCGCGGTTATCGCGCGCGAGACGGCGTCGGCTCAGGGTGAGCTTGTGCGGGCCGAGGCGTCACTCGCGCTCGCGCAGCAGCGCCGTGTCGCGTTGGAGGCGGCGGCAGCAAAGGGGACGGTCGACCAGACGCGCTATGCCGCGGCGCTGGCGGAAACTGCGAAAGGGCTCGCCGTTGCCGAGCGTGAGGTGGCTGCTGCGACGCGGGCGCGCGAAAGCGCCGAACGGGGCGCGACGGCTGCGACTGCCGGTCTTGCTGCGGCGACCGAGCGAGCCGCAGTCGCGCAGACGGCCGCCGCTCGCGCAGGTTCGCTGATGCGAACGGTTGGTTCTGGGTTGCTGTCGGTGGTTGGCGGCCTGCCAGGCATCCTGACGACCGTCGGTACGGTGGCACTCGGTGCGGCCGTCAACTGGCTGGTATTCCGGGATCACGCGAGCAGTGCGACGTCGAGCCTGATCGACATGCAGGCTCCACTCGATCAACTGATCGAGAAATATCGTCAGTTGACGACGCTGCAGCAGGAGACGGCGCGGCAGAGCGTCAAGCAGGCGCAGGCGGCGGCGAAGGACGACATTGCGTCCGCTTACAGCAGCCTTGCGGCGCGGGCGTCGCAGAGCGTCATCGTTCCGGGGTTTGGCGATGGCGCGCCGATTATCACAGACGAAAACCAGGTAGCACTGGACCGATTCCTTGACGGTCTGAAACGGATCAAGTCGGAGAACCTTGGTGTCGACGAGAAGTCGCGCGAGCTTTCTCGGTTGGTCGGTGTGTTTGTCGACGCGACGAAGGGCGGCGATGACCTTCGGGCCGAGCTGGTGCAGGCCGCGGTGTCGATCGATGCGGCGGGCGCGGCGGCCGACAAGAGCACGCGCCAGCTTGCCGCGATGGAGGCTGCGGCTCGCGGGACGTCGGACGGTATGAGGTTGCTCACGGAGGAAAACAATTTCTTCGCGGGCGGCATGGCGTCCGAGGCGTGGGGCAAATACGTCGACAAGCTGAAAGAGGCGTCTGCCGTCATCGGCATGACCACGCAGCAGCGCGCCGAATACGAAGCGAAGACGAAGGGCGCGAACGCAGCCGAGGCACGGCAGGCGGGTTTGATCGCCGGTCGCGCGGATGCATATAAATCGCTCGAGAAGGCGATCCAGGACAAGGATGCAAAAGCCGAGGCTGGCGCACGTCGGAATATCGACAACCTGACGCGCGAGCTTGCGCTGATGAATCAGCAGATGGTCGTCGCTGGCGCGTTGGCTGAATTCCAAGCTGATCTGGTCAGCAAGAAATTCGAGAAGTTCGGATTTAACGCCGATGCGGCGCGTGCGGCCGCCGCGGCTCGCGGCAAGCAGGCGTTCGACGACACGGTATCGGAGTCGGCGGCTCAGGTCGCGCGCATCGGCGTGAATGCCCCTGGGCTCGGGCACAAGACTCGGTCGGGAGGATCCCGGGCGGATCCGGAAAGCCAGCGATTGATCGGCAACATCGAGCAACGGATCGCGCAGCTGCGTGTCGAGGCAGTCGCGACAGACAAGCTCACGCAGTCTGAGAAGGATCGGATCGGCTTCGACCAGAAGCTGACCGATCTGCTCGGCAAGCGTACGAAGCTGTCCGACGGCGACAAGAGCTTGGTCCGTGATCAGGCGTCGATCCGGGCTGCATACGACAGGGCGGTGCAGCTTGAAAAGGAGGTCAGATATCACGACGCGATCAACAAGCTGAAAGAGCGCAGCGCGCAAATCGACGCCGAGCTTGCCGACTACGCGTCGGAACGTCAGCGCGACGTCGAGCGCGAGCTCGCCGCGATGTCGATGGGCGACAACGCGCGCGAGCTCAATCAGGCAACGAATCGTGTAGGGGACGAATTTCGGCGCAGGCGCGACGATTTCACGAAGGGCGCGCGGAAGGACGGCACGCTCGGGTCGCCGGAGTACCAGGCGGAAATTGAACGCATCAACCGGGCCGAGGCCGAGCAGGTCGAGCGTGAGCGCGGTTATCTGGATCAGCGACTCGCGTTGCAGCGTGATTGGCGCGTCGGTGCGAGCCGGGCGGTAGCGCTCTATCAAGAGTCCGCGGAGAACGCCGCCGGCCGCGCCGAGGAAGCCTTTACCAGTTCGTTCCGCAGCCTTGAGGATGCAGTCGCGTCGTTTGCGTCGACCGGCAAGCTGGATTTCCGCGGGCTCGTCGACAGCATGATCGCCGACCTTGCGCGGTTTGCCGCTCGCGCTGCACTCGCGCCAGTGTTCGGCTGGCTCGGGAATGCGATCGGCCTAGGTGCGTCCGGGGCATCCGGGTTCAGTTCGTCGTCGCTGCTCGGCGGTTTGGCCGGTGGTCTGAGCAACGCGGTCTCGAGCGGTGGTGGCAATACATACGGCTTCCACCTGGCAACCGGCGGTCGCGTGACGGGTCCGGGTACGTCGACGAGCGACAGCATTCCTGCGTGGCTTTCGAACGATGAATTCGTGGTGCGTGCTGCTGCCGTACGAAAACCCGGTGTGCTCCGGTTACTGGAGGCGATCAACAGCGGGCGTGACGTCGGATTTCCGAAGTTTGCGAGCGGCGGTTTGGTCGGTGGTGGCCGGGCTGGCGATGGCGGATCGTTCGGAAGTCAGGATGGGGGCGTCATGCTGAATATCCCAGTCACGATCGAAGGTGGATCGGGGGATCCGTCGCAGATGATGGCGAGCGCTGAATTCGTGAAGAAGCTCAAACAGATGATGCAGGCGCTCATTGCGACGGAAAGCCGGCAAGGCGGGTCGCTCTGGAAACTCAAGAATGGGATTGGGTGATGACCGACACGTTTAACTGGTCACCGACGGTGGAGGGGTTCGGCGGCGACGCAACGCTGAAGGTTGCCAAAGCGTCATTTGGCGACGGTTATACGCAGCGCTCGGCCGATGGGCTGAACAACCGGAAGTCGACGTACAACCTTCGGTTCGTGGGGAAGGCGGACAAGATTTCCGAAATCCTCAAGTTCCTTGACGACCATGCCGGCGCGGTGTCGTTCTTTTGGACGCCGCCGCTCCGGCCGCAGGGGCTATTCGTGTGTGAGAAGTACAGCGAGCCGGTGAAGAACGGCCGCGCTTACACGATCACCGCTCAGTTTGAACAGACTTTCGCACCATAAGGCTTGGCATGTCAGCACTTCAAAAAGCAAACCTTGGAACTGCGCCGACCGGTGCAGGCGGCGATGACCAGCGCACAGCGAACACGAGGTTCAATGCGAACGTCGATGTCTTGAGCACCCAGGCGGCGCTGACGACCGCGGGTTCGATCGCAACTTCGCAAGCTTTGACGGCAGCCCATATCGGTAAGCGTATCGGCGTCAACATCACAGGCGGTGGCACGATCAACCTGCCGGTCGCGTCGACGTGTCCGGCGGATGGCGTGATGCTTATTCGAAACGTGAGCGGTGGGGTGCTTTCGCTCGCGGTGGCCGCCGGCTCTGGTGATTCTCTGGCGCTCGGCCGACTCAACTCGGGTGAGAGCGTGCTGTTGGACACCGACGGCGTGAAATCGTGGCGAATCCTCATGCGGGGCCGTTCGTATACCCCGGACGAAACCGTTATCGGCAATCAGTCCGTTGGAGGTAGTGCGACGATCGGCACGGACGCGAGCATTGGGCGAGACGTGACGGTCGGTGGGAAGGTACTCGCAACCGGCGAGATGCAGTGTCGCTCGACAAACGCCTATCGCATGGTATCCAGCGGCGATTACGGGACGTTCTGGCGGAAGGATAGTACCGCGCTCTACCTGATGCGTACGGCGGCCGGGGACCAGTTCGGAAACTGGGATACCGCTCGTCCATTCACCTACAGCCTGAAAGACGACAAGGTGACGATCGACGGAACGGGCGCGGGATGCTCGATCGGGTCGCGTCCGACCTTCGCAGGAAAAACGCCGTGGGACAACGGAAATCTGGTGAGCCCGTGGCATGCCGGGAATATGACGCGGCCGGCGGTGTTTAGCGCCAACGGCGGAACGGAAACGGACCTCAACCCGAGTGCCTATGAAACCCGTCTATCGGTAGACGTTGTAGTCGGTGCGGGCGGGACCATCATGGCGACTGCAACAGCCGCGCTGAATCTAGCGGCTGGTGTCGGGGGTGCGACGGACGTGCTGATGCGGTTCCGCATCGCGGACGGCGCGACCGTTGTGTTCGACGGGCAGGACGACGTTTCGACCGTCGCGGCGGCGGATGCGGGCTTGGGTGGACGCGAAAAGCTTGTGGCTACTCTCGCAAAGGACGGGCTTACGCCGGGTAAGAAGTACACGCTGCAGCTCTTGCTCAAGAAGACTCAACCGGTCGGACCGCTCTATCCGCGGGTTATGAGGATCGCGGGGATTACAACGTGACGATCACAGCAGATATTCAGTCGCTCGAGCCCGGTCATCGAATCCAGCTTTTCGAGGTCGACTGTTCGGAAATCGGGGGTGACGTCCTTCGATTCCATGGTCATTCGCAGTCGGAGTCGATCGCTTGGCAGGGGCTCGAATATAAGCCCTGGCCGATTCAGGGGGCCGGATTTGAGCGAACGTCGGATGCGCGGCAACCGTCGCCGACACTCACGGTCGGCGACATCAACGGCACGATCACGGCGCTGTGTATCGCGCTCGATGATCTGGTCGGCGCGAAGGTGTTCCGGCGGCGCACGCTCGCGAAGTACCTGGATGCGATCAACTTCCCTGTCGAACAGGTGGTATCGAATCAGCGGTTCGCGACTGGCGACGGCGTAACACGTGCGTACCAGCTCGTCGGACCGGATAGCTTGCCGGTCGTGCGCGATGTGAACGTGAGCGCGATTCGTCGAAGCGACTGGCAGGGCGACCGGTTGCTTTATCCGACGCCGAGAACGAATCAGTTCATCAACTCGCAGAATTTTGCGGCTTCGGGCTGGCAGCGTTCGCTGTTGAGCGTGTCGAGCGATCCCGGAATGGCATCGCCTAATCCCGACGATGCGGGCGGTGTTCAGCGGTTGATTCCGTCAACAGCAAGCGGTGCGCACTATCTTGATCAGCACGCTTCTTACGACGCCGGGCTGAAGGCGACGCGATACGGCTTCTTCAAAGCGGGCTCGCTCAATCTGATCGAATTGCGCGTCTACGGGTCGCCGACGAATTCCTACTCTGGAATTCTGGTCGACCTGAAAACGGGGCAGTTCAAAACGATAGGCAACGGGACGTACGAGCGAACGTACTGGGTCAATGGCCTGCGCGATGGATGGTGGGAAATCGGGCAGACGGTCGCATTTCCCGCTGACACCGGGACGGATCACATTTTCCGGGCGATCGTGTGGACCGGGACGCTCGATGTCCCGACGCAGATGTATGCGGGCGACGGCACGAGCTTCTTGTACCACTGGGCGCAGCACTGCGAGCTTGGTGACGTTGCGGGGGCATACATTCCGACGGCGGGAGCGGCGAAGACCGCAACCGACTATGCGCTGGCCCCGGATGGGGTCGTGCAGTTTGCGTCCGCGCCGGCAAGGTCTTCGGCGCTCACGTGGTCAGGGTCCGGTGTCGCAGGCAATAACCCGACTGCTGACCCGAATGAGAAGTGGCCCGACGAACAGTGGCGAATCGAACAGAAAAGCGACGAGCAACCGGGCGTACAGGTCGAGTTCACGCTGTCGTCGCCGCTCGACTTTGGTGGACAACAGGTGCCGGCGCGGCAGATGGTCGGCATGTGTCAGTGGCGCTATCGCGGCCCTGAATGTGGGTACACCGCAATGGTGTTTTTCGACAAGAACGATATGCCGGTAGGCGATCCTGCTTTGGATCGTTGCAGCCAGAAAACCAGTGGATGCGAATGCCGATTTGGCGTCAATAACCCGCTATCGTGGGGCGGCTTTTTGTGCGACACGCTCGCCTAGCCGTCGATCAATCTCTCTTCACGGACCCGCCTTCTGGCGGGTTTTTTAATGGACGAACGAATCAAGCAAGCGATCGCGCAGCACGCGATTGCGGAGTACCCGCGCGAGTGCTGCGGCCTGATCGTCAGGGGCGAGACGGCCGACGAGTATGTGCCTTGCCAGAACGTCGCGAAGTCGCCGACCGAGCAATTCGTGCTCGCACCCGAAGACTATGCGGCGGCCGAAGACGTCGGCGCGATTGTCGCGATCGTGCACTCGCATCCGAACGCGACAGCCCAGCCGAGCATGGGGGATCTCGCGATGTGCGAAGTCGCGGGCATCGCATCGTGGGTGATCGTCTCGCTCGGTGTGCAGGCCGACGGGGCGATCGGAGTCGACGACTGGTGCGAGTTCGCGCCGAGTGGCTACGTCGCGCCGCTGTACGGCCGCGAGTACGTGCATGGCGTACTCGACTGCTATGCGCTGGTGCGCGACTGGTATCTCGCCGAGCGCGGGACCGTGCTCCCGGACTTCGAGCGCAAGGATGGCTGGTGGGACGACGGCTACTCGAATCTGTATATCGCGCACTACCAGGACGCAGGATTTCTCGACGTGGGCCGTGATGCCGTGCTCGAGCCGGGCGACGTGCTGCTGATGCAGGTGCGGAGCAAAAACGGCGTGCCGAACCATTCGGGCGTGTATCTCGGCGACGGCATGTTCGCGCATCACATGTATGGGCGGCTGTCCTGTCGCGCGGTGTGGGGCTCGATGTGGCGCGACTCGTGCACGACGGTCCTCCGGTATGTCGGAGGTGCGCGATGAGCGAGCGATTGCGGGAGGTGCGGCTCTACGGGATCGCGGGTACGCGGTTCGGGCGAGTGCATCGCCTAGCGGTGTCGTCGACCGCGGAGGCGGTGCGCGCGCTGTCGGTACTGATTCCGGGCTTTCGGCAATTTCTGTTGGAGGCGCGCGGAAAGGGGCTGACGTTCGCGGTGTTCAACGGGCGCCGAAACTTGAGCAAAGACGATCTCGACGCGCCTGTCGGGAGTGACGCGATTCGAATCGCGCCCGTAATTATCGGCAGCAAGGCCGGCGGTTTGTTTCAAACGATTCTGGGCGCCGCGTTGATGGTGGTCGGATTTGTGTTCGAGCAGCCGTCGTTGATCGGGATGGGTGCCTCACTGGCGCTTGGTGGCGTTGCGCAGATGTTAAGCCCGCAGCAGCCAGGACTCGCAGGCGTGGCCGACAACGGCACGTCCTACTACTTCAATGGGCCGGTGAATAGTCCGGCGCAAGGCGAG
Organism: Burkholderia sp. Bp9016; assembly: GCF_003857765.1. Classification (NCBI taxonomy): domain Bacteria; kingdom Pseudomonadati; phylum Pseudomonadota; class Betaproteobacteria; order Burkholderiales; family Burkholderiaceae; genus Burkholderia; species Burkholderia sp. Bp9016. The sequence continues at coordinate 167,696 of NZ_QTPY01000009.1, read as the reverse complement.
CCGGTGTCGCTCACTTACGGCGAGCTGGTCGTGGGTTCAAAGGTCGCGAGTTCGGGCATCTACACAGAGGATCAGGTGTGAAAAAGCTATATGCAGAGTCTGGCCCGAAACGTATCAGTGGCGCAAAGGGCGGTGGTGGCGGTGGTGGTGGCAGCGAGTCGCCCGACAGCCTGCATTCCATCGCACGCGCGAAGGTGCTCGACATTGTCTCGGAAGGCGAAATCGAAGGTCTCATCAACGGCCTGCAGTCGGTGTATCTCGATGGCACTCCGATCCAGAACGCGGACGGCTCGGTCAACTTCCAGAATTACAGCGTCGACGTCCGAACTGGCACGGTCGATCAGGACTTCATAGCAGGTTTTCCAGCGGTCGAGCGTGAATCGGCCGTCGGCGTACCGCTGACGTCTGACGCGCCGTGGGTGCGTCAGGTGCAGAACACGCAGCTCACGGCGGTGCGTATTCGATTCGGCCTGCCGGCCCTGCAGAAAAACGACCCGTCGGCCGGCGCGGTCGGCTATCGCGTGGAATATGCGATCGATCTGTCGGTCGACGGCGGTTCATATGCGCAGGTCTTGCAAGGCGCGTTCGACGGCAAGACGACGTCGCTCTATGAGCGATCGCATCGGATCGAATTGCCGCGTGCAAAAACAGGGTGGCTGGTGCGTGTGCGTCGTATCACGCCGAACGCGCATAGCGCGCTGATCGCCGACACGGTAAACATCGAAGCGATCGCGGAAGTCATCGATCGCAAGCTGCGCTATCCGATGACGGCACTCGTCGGCATGACGTTCGACGCGCGATCGTTTTCGCAGGTGCCGGTGCGCTCGTACGGCGTGCGCGGCTTGATTATCCGTGTTCCGTCGAACTACGATCCGACGACGCGGACGTATTCGGGGGTGTGGGACGGTACATTCAAGATGGCGTGGTCGAACAACCCTGCATGGGTGTTCTATGACCTGCTGCTGAATGCGCGCTACGGTCTCGGCAAAAACGTCGACGCATCGATGGTCGACAAGTGGGGGTTGTACGAGATCGCGCGGTATTGCGACGTGATGGTGTCGGACGGCCGTGGCGGTGTTGAGCCACGATTTACGTGTAACTGCGTGATCCAGTCGGCGGCCGACGCGTTCAAGGTATTGCAGGATCTGGCGAGCGTGTTTCGTGGGATCGCGTATTGGGGGCCGGGCGCGGTTGTCGCGTCAGCCGACATGCCGTCCGATCCGGTGTACGTGTACACCGCCGCCAACGTGATCGACGGCGCGTTTCGGTATGTCGGCAGCGAGCGCAAGACGCGGTACACGGTCGCGCTCGTGAGCTACAACGACCCGACGAATCAGTACAAGCAGGCTGTCGAGTACGTCCCGGACGACGATGGTATCGCGCGCTACGGCGTCGTTAAGACGCAGGTAACGGCGTTCGGTTGCACGTCGCAGGCTCAGGCGCATCGCCTGGGGCTGTGGATCCTGCTGACGTCGCGATATGAGTCCGGCTCGGTGTCGTTCCAGGTCGGTATGGACGGCGTGCTGGTCGGACCGGGGCAAGTGATCGCGATTGCCGATCCGAAGAAGGCCGGCGCGCGCATGGGCGGTCGACTCCGTTCGGCGGTCGGCAACGTGATCGTGCTGGACAAGGCGCCCGCGGTTGCGGCAGGCGATCGCTTCACAGCAATTCTGCCGTCGGGGCTCGCACAAACTCGCGCGGTGAAGTCTGTCGACGGTGATGTGCTGACCTTGGTTGATCGGTTCGATGCGGATCCGATCCCGGGTGCGGTGTGGATGCTGGAAAGCGACAAGCTCGCCGCGCAGCTCTACCGCGTCGTCAGTGTGCAGGAGAGCGACGACGAAGGGCAGATCGCATACACGGTCACCGCGACGAAGCACGAACCGGGCAAGTACGCGGCGATCGACGACGGCGCACAGATTCAGCAACGTCCGATTACGGTCGTTCCGCCGTCGGTACAGGCGCCGCCGAGCAATGTCCGGATCACGACGTATTCGGTGATCGACCAAGGCATCGCGAAAACCAACATGGTGATCGCGTGGGATGCCGCCGACAAGGCGGTGACTTATTTGCCGGAATGGCGGAAGGATAACGGCGACTGGGTCAGCGTCGCACAGACGGGCGGCCTGCAAGTCGAGATCCCGGGCATCTATCAAGGGCGGTACGTGGCGCGCGTGCGTGCGCAGAACGTGATGAACGTAACGTCGCTGCCGGCCGTCAGTGCGGAAACGGCGCTGAACGGGAAAACGACGCCGCCGCCGGCCGTCGCGTCGTTGAAGGCGGTCGGTGCAGTCTACGGGATCAATCTGGATTGGGCATTCCCGGCAGACGGCACAGCTGCCGATACGCAGCGCACGGAGATTTGGCAGAGTCGCACGACGAATCGCGCTGACGCAATCAAGCTGTCGGATTTTGCGTATCCGCAGGCGTCGACGTCGATGCAAGGTCTCGCGCCTGGTCAGGTGTTCTACTTCTGGGCGCGGCTCGTCGACCGGTCCGGCAACGTCGGATCGTGGTTCCCGGCGAGCGGGCCGGGCGTGCAGGGGCAGCCGACGACGGATGAAACCGAGTACGAAAAGTACTTCGCAGGTCAGATTTCGCATTCGGCCCTCTCGGACGACCTGAAGAAGCCGATCGATGCGATTCCGGGCATCCAGAAGGACGTATCGAGCAACGCAACGGCAATCGCGAAGGAGGTATCGGATCGCACCAGCGCGATCACGGCAGAGGCAACCGCTCGTGCGAACGCGGATAACGCGGAGGCGGCAGCTCGCGCGAAAGCACTGTCGGACGAAGTGCTCGCACGAAACGCGGCGATCGCTGCAGAGGCAACGGTTCGCTCGGCACAGATTGAGCAGGAGGTCGCTGACCGTATTGCGGCCATCAAGAAGGAGGCGGAGGAGCGGCAGGCGGCGCTGGCGGCCGAGACGTCGGCTCGGACGACGGCGATCGCCGGTGAGGCGTCGGCACGCGATGCGGCCATCAAGGCTGCGTCCGATGTGCAGGCGCGCGAACTGGCCGATCAGGCAGCGAAGCTCGGCGCCTCGATCGCGTCGGAGCAATCCGCACGGCAATCGGCGGACTCGTCGCTGTCGAGTCGGATCGACACGAACACTGCGGCGATTGGTAAGAACACGTCCGCGATTCAGTCCGAGCAGGTTGCGCGCGCGTCCGCAGTCGACGCGGAGGCAAACCAACGTGAGTTGCTGGCTACACAGCTTCGCGGCGGATACGACGGTGCCGATCTCAGTAAGGTAACGAGCGGCCTGATCGGGCAGGAACGTGACGCACGGGTGACGCAATACGAGTCGGTCGTGCAGCAAATCACGCAACTGCAGGCGGGAGTCGGCGAGCAGTTCGATTACGCGCAGATCTGGTACTTCACGAACGGGGTTGATGGGTGGACCGCGCAATCTGGTACACCGACGGTAACGGCGTCCTGGATGAAGCCTCCGTCGGTCGCGAAGGGCTACGTGCAGTCGCCGGCATCGCTCGACATTAATGGCGACGAGTACCGGCAGGTTCGTCTACGTATTCGCAAGACCGGTAATCCGGGTTGGTATGGATTCGTCGGTCGCAACATCGCGGGTACGTGGTCGAACTTGGAGATCCCGGAACCGGACTACGATGAGAGCGGCATTGCGGTTGTGATGCTCAACGATGCGTGGAGCGGAAGTGTCAGCCAGCTTCGGGTGTATCTGGCGCTGGCGCCGACGGCAAAGGATTTTTTCGAAATCGATTGGGTTGCGGTCGGTCGTCCTGCACCGGGCGCAAGCAGTGCTGCGCTCACCAGCGAAGCGATGGCGCGGGCGACTGCCGACACGGCCGAAACGACCGCGCGACAGCAGCTGTCGGTGAAGCTCACGGGGTTGCAGGATCCGACCGGTGGGAAGTTGGAGTCGCTGCCAAGCGGACTGCTCGTCGACGAGCGAAACGCTCGCGTTGCGGCGGATTCGGCGAATGCATCGGCGATTACTTCGTTGCAAGTGTCGGTCGGTCAAAACGCGGGTGCGATTCAAACGGAATCGAATACGCGTGCGACTGCGGATGCGGCGTTGTCGACTCGGATCGATACCGTGTCCGCGACGACGAACGCAAACAAGGCCGATATCAGCAGTGAAGTAACGGCCCGAACGAACGCTGATACGGCGCTCGGGAAGCGCATCGACACGGTGACGGCAGATGTCGGCGCGAACAAGGCGTCGATCACGGCTGAACAGCAGGCGCGGGCAGATGCAGATACCGCGCTTGGTAAGCGTGTCGACGCAGTTACGGCGACGGCTGCCGCGAATGCAGCGGCCATTACGCAGGAGCAATCTGCGCGTGCCGATGGCGACACAGCGAACGCCAACAGCATCGCGGCGGTGCAGGCTCAAACCGACGCGAAGAATACGACGTTCCGGCAGTCGGTGACGCCGATTGCCAAGGCGATCAATGACGTTTGGATCGACCTTGGCAGCACGAACCTGTTGCGTAGTTCACAGGATTTCACGACGGGTTCGTGGTCGAAGCAGCGCGCGTCCGTGGTGGCCGCCGCGATTGCCGCGCCGGATGGAACACAGACGGCGCAGCGGTTGGTGGAAGCTACCAATACGGATTCCAGCGCGCACTATTTCGACCAGACGCCGGCAGGGCTCGACACGACTGGCACGTACACGCGTTCAGTCTTCGTCAAGGCGGCCGAGCGGTCATGTGTGTTTCTCGCGGTGTATTGCGCCCATAACACGGGTTCTTACGCGCGAGTCATCTTCAGTGCGGAAACGGGGAAGTTCTCCGGTGCCGCGATTACCAACGGAGTTCAGTCGTACGCCGCGTTCCCGCTGGCGGACGGCTGGTGGAGGATTTCTCAGACACTGAAATTCACTACGGTCGACACGGCCTTTATTGTTCGCACCGGTGTGGCACTCAACACCACCGATTTCAATTACAACGGCGACGGCGTGAGCGGGGTCTACGTGTGGGGCGCGCAGCTCGAGGCGCTGGCCGGCGCCGGGCGTTATGTCCCGACGGCCGCCAACATCGTCAGCACGGTCGGTAACAACAGTCTGTTGGTCTGGGATGGCACTGATTGGGTGTTGTCGCAGGATGCCGGGTTGGCCAACAACGCAGCGGCGATCGCGACCGAGGCCGATGCGCGTGTGTCCGCGGACAGTGCTCTGGCGACTCGAATCGATAGCGTGACGACGTCCGCAGCGGCGAATTCCGCCGCGATTACCGGGGAGCAAAAGGCGAGGGCGGACGCGGATGGTGCGCTGTCTACCCGAATCGACGCGGTGACGGCCACGGCGAACGGTAACAAGGCCGCGATCAGCAGCGAGACGTCGGCGCGCGCATCGGCCGATACGGCTTTGTCGACGCGTATCGATTCGCTCGGTTCGACTGTGGCAGGCAATACCGCTGCGATTTCGGCCGAGCGATCAGCGCGGGCCGACGCCGACTCGGCGCTTGGTAAGCGTGTCGACTCGGTGACGGCGGACGTCGGTGCGAACAAGTCGGCGATCGCGACGGAGCAGCAAGCCCGAGCGGACGCCGACACAGCGCTCGGAAAGCGTGTCGACACGGTCGCGGCGACGGCCGCTGCGAACGGTGCCGCGATCACGCAAGAAAAGACTGCGCGCGCCGACGGAGACGCGGCAAACGCGGAGAGCATCGCACTGGTGCAGGCACAGACCAATGCGAAAAACACGACGTTCCGACAGTCGATCACGCCAGTCGCCAAGGCGGTGAACGACGTATGGATCGATCTCGGCAGCACGAACCTGATTCGGTATTCGGAGGACTACACGAACGGGGCGTGGTCGAAGGTGCGGTGCTCGATTGTGAAGGATGCGATCGCTGCGCCGGCAGGTTCCGGGAAGGCGCAGAAGCTGGTGGAGTCGACGGACGACGGTGAGCACTACGTCGATCAATATCCGAACATCGATCCGACGCGGCCGTTTACCCGCTCGCTGTACGTGAAGGCGGGCGAGCGCGCCAAGCTGCAAATCAAGGTGTTTTGCCGCAACAACACCGGCACGTTTGGTGGTGTCGTATTCGACGCGACCAGCGGGGCGTTTTCCGCGCCGGGCTTGTCCAAGGGAACGCATTCGTACGGAGCGGTGCCGCTGTCGGATGGTTGGTGGCGCGTCATCTATACGGCGCAGTTCACCACGTCGGACACGTCGATCATTCTGCGCACGCAGGTGTACAACGGGTCGACGACGTATGCGGGAGACGGCACCAGCGGTATCTACGTATGGGGGCAGCAGCTCGAAGCGCTCGCGGGCGCGGGACGCTATATCCCGACTGGGAACGATGCCGTTAGCACGGTGGGGAACAACAGCCTGTTGGTGTGGGATGGCGCGGCCTGGGCGTTGTCGCAGGATATCGGGCTCGCCAACAACGCGGCGGCGATCTCGACGGAATCGAGCGCGCGGGTCACTGCCGACGATGCACTGTCGGGTCGTATCGATACCGTCAGTGCATCTGCGGCTGCAAACTCGGCTGCACTCGTCACTGAGCAAAAAGCTCGGGCCGACGCAGACAGTGCACTGTCGTCTCGCGTTGATGCGGTGACGTCGACGGCGAACAGCAACAAGTCGGCGATCGCATCGGAGCAAACGGCACGCACCGATGCCGATTCGGCACTGGGCAAGCGGATCGACTCGGTTACGGCGACTGCGGGCGGTAACACCGCGGCGATCGTCGCCGAACAGAAAGCGCGCGCTGACGGAGACTCGGCCAACGCGAGCGCGATCTCGTCGCTGTCGAGCAAGGTCGCTGACGCTAACGCGGCGATTTCTAGTGAGGCAAGTACGCGTGCGAGCGCCGATGGCGCTTTGTCCGGTCGCATCGACACAATCAATGCGGCCGTGGGTCAGAACACCGCCAATATCGGGGCGGAGCAGAAGGCTCGGGCAGATGCCGACAGCGCGTTGTCGAATCGTATCGAAAGCGTGTCGGCACAGATTAACGTGCCGATGGCCGGCGATACGGGGCAGGCGGCCGGCTCGACGCAGGTCATGGCCGGTGTCTATTCGGAGCAGTCGGCGCGAGCCGAGGCTGATATGGCGCTCGCACAACGGATCGATACCGTTACCGCGCAGCTGCAGTCGGATCAGGCGGATCTGTTCGCCGGTATCCAAGTCGAGACTCAGGCTCGAGTGGATGCCGACAGCGCGCAGGCTTCGCAGATTGCAACGATCAGTGCGAAAGCGAACGACAACGAAGCGGCGGTACAGACGGTCGCGCAGTCGTACGCGGATCTGAATGGACGTGTCGCAGCGTCCTACCAGATCAAGACGCAGGTTACGACGGACGGCAAGACGTACATCGCAGGGATCGGCATCGGGATCGACAACAACGATGGTGTTGTCGAGTCGCAGGTGCTGGTGTCGGCGAGCCGGTTTGCGGTGGTCGATCCGAACAACGGCGGATCGTCGATCGTGCCGTTCGTCGTGCAGGGCGGCCAGGTGTTTCTCCGTCAGGCAATGATCGGGACCGGCTGGATTACGAACGCGATGATCGGCAGTTACATCCAGTCGGATAACTACATCGCGGGGCGGCAGGGCTGGCGGCTCGATAAGAGCGGCCTGTTCGAAATCAACGCCTCGGACGGAAGCGGAAATCGCCTGGTGGTCGATGGGAGCAGCGTTCGGGTTTATGACGGTAACGGCGTGCTTCGCGTGCGCATGGGGATGTGGTGATGACGGCCGGACTTCAGATTTTTGACGGCTCCGGCCGTTTGATTCTCGACGCGAAGTCGCGTGCGGGGCGAGTTATCGGAATAGTGCCGACCGGAGGAGTCGATGGGAGGGTGGCCGCCGACATGTCCGGCGGCGAACCGTTTTGGGCGTTTATGCCGCAGCAGATTTTTTACAGAGTATCTGGCGCCGAGCCGTCGCCGGTTGTGTCGATTGATAGGTCCGGCGTCAGTTGGAGCTACAGCGCGAATTCCGATAATTCCCCCGCATATGTTCGGGTGCCGGGTTGGATCGTTTTTGGGGTGTATTGATGGGGGCAGGATTTCAAGCATTCACTGATACCGGCATGTATCAGATCGACGGTTCGACACCAAACTACCAGATGGTGCAGGCGATGTCGGCCAGCTCGGCGGATGGCGTGCTTCTGCTCGCGACTAATAACGTCGGCAGGCCGTTCTATACGACGCTTCCGAACGTTTCGTTCACGTTCAATGCCGCCGCGGGACCGATGTATGGCGTCTATGCATCGGACGGTGTCGGAATCACGGTATGGAGCACTTCGGTAAACGGAAATACGTACACGCTAACGTTTATTACTGAGCGTCCGTGCACGGTCAACTTTTTCCTGTTCGATCGCGTGCCGACGGCGGCCGGGAAATTCGGACTGCAGGTTTTCAATGACCGCGGCGAGTTGATCGCAGATTCGTCGAAGCCGTTTCTCCGTGTGCTCGATGTGATCTACAACGAGTACCTGCCGGGAACGGGTTGGGCGGTGCTCGGCGCACCGGGGGCGCCTTGGGACTCTAGGACGTATGGCGTTCCGGTGATCGTGTCCGGGATCTATCCAGTTCGGCAGGTGTGGAGTTACGACCCTGCGGGCCTCGAGCTGAGTTCGATTCGCGTAAGCGGCAATACGGTTTCTTGGGGAGCAACGATGTACGGAGGGGGGCGAAAACCAAATTGGACTGGGTTCCGGGAGCAATGGCACTCGCGCTTTATGGTGTTGGACGCAACCGGAATTATTTGATGAGGGGCCGCCACTTGGCGGCCTTTCTTTTTACGGGCAGGGAACGGGGAGCGGTAATGCAAGAGCACGAAAAGACGATCTTGGAGTTGATCCTTATGGGCGGACTAATTGGCATTGCGAAAGTTTTGGTTGGTAGCGAGCAATTGACTGTTCGACTGGTGGTCGGGCGTGCGGTGCTCGGTTCGGCGACGTCGATGGTCGCGGGGCTTGCGCTCCTGCAGATCCCCGATTTGCCGCCGATCGCGCTGCTCGGCCTCGGCAGTGCATTGGGCATCGTCGGCTCGCAGTACCTCGAGGTGCTGCTGCGACGAAATGCAAAGCGGGTATTCGGAGGGAAATGAAGATGGGAAATATCACGGCACATTTCACGCTCGACGAATTGATCGCGAGCGACACGGCGCGCCGGCGCGGGATCGACAACACGCCAACTGCGGCGGTGGCGGCAAACCTGCGAAGGACCGCCGAAGCGCTCGAGCGCGTGCGTGAATTGCTCGGCGGTCGACCGGTGATTATTACGTCGGGCTATCGATCGCCAGCGCTGAATCGCGCGGTCGGCGGTGTCCCGAACAGCGCTCACCAGGCGGGGCTGGCCGCTGACTTTGTGTGCCCGAAGTTCGGGGCGCCGCTCGATATTTGCAGGGTGATCAGTCGGTCGCCGATCGAATTCGATCAGCTCATCCAGGAAGGAACGTGGGTGCATATCGGGCTCGCAACAGCCGGCGTGAAGCCGCGTCGGCAGGTGCTGACAGCATCGTTTGGCTCGGCGACTACGACGTATTCGGAGGGGCTATGACCTGGCTCGATCCGCGGGTGTGGATGGCGATCGTGCTGTCGGTGGTCGTCGGCGCCGCGACCGGATATTTCAGGGGGCATCGTGATGCCGACCAATCGCACACGGTAGAAATGCAAGCGCAGCGCATTCGCGAGCTCGTCGGCGAGCGCGACGAAAGCGATCGAATCGCTCGCCAACAACAAGGAAATGCTGAAGATGCTTCGAAGAAACGTGATCAGGCGGTCGCTGATGCTGCCGCTGCTGCTTCTGCTGCTGACGGCCTGCGCAAGCAAGTCGCCGAGCTCGTCGAGCGCGCGCGAGGTTCCGCCGCTCAGGCCGGAAGCGAGGCAACCGGTGACGCCCTCGATCTGCTCGCCGACGTGCTCGGCCGGACTGACGAGGCTGCGGGAGAGTTCGCGCAAATCGCTGACCAGCGGGGCATTGCCGGAGGGCAATGCGAAAGAGACTACGACTCCCTGATGGGGGCGGTGGCGCATTAGCAGCTCGGCCCATGCTTGCCATGGGCTTACTGCTTTTCCGGCTTCGTAATCTATATGTAAAATACGGAATCCGGGGACACAACAATTTTCGACCTGAGAACCACAATGAAAAAGACCTTGATTGCAGCTGTTTTGACGGGGATCGCGCTTTCGGCTTGCGGCGGCGGTGGCGGCGATGAGTCGACGCCGGCAGTGGCTGGTCCGGCGATTCGTTTGACATATTCGGGTGTGCCGCTCGCGTCCGGGGCGCGAGCGCGTGCAATGGCGGCGGCGGAAGCTGGCGCGTCTGCGGTGGTGCCGGGTGGCGCACAGGCGACCGTCGCCGCGTTGCAGGGGGCATTCCAGGCACGAGGCGCAGACATCGGCGTATTCCCGGGCGTCATTGATGGCACGACGTTGCACCAGCTCGTCATGGCCGATGGAAACGACGTGGCGCCGACGGTGGAGGAATTCGCGAAGGCAAACGTCAACATCAGCGAGTGGGTGCTGGTGAACTTCGAGTTGGACGACATGTCCGGCTACGTCGACACGGACGAGAAGCGCGCGCAAGTCGCTCAGTTCAAAAAAGACATCTACACGTATGTCGGGCGTGAGTACCTGAAAGGACGCGTCGTGTTCGCGGCACTGCCGATCGTGTCGTGCGCGGCCGACCGGGTTGTGACGTCGGCCGATAGCGGTGGCAATGCAATTGCGACGGCTATCCCGACAGCATCGAAGGCGCTCTATGAGGCAATCAATGCGGCTGCGACGGGCAACGCGAACGTATTCAAGTTTGATACGGTGGGCGGGGTGCTCAATCCGGACCCGGCCCATATGGGCGCCGATTGCTCGACGCCGGATCAGACCGTGACCGAGGTGCAAATCGCGGGCATTGCTGATCCGTTGGTCCAGCGCTACAGCGTCGCGCTGGATACGATCAACAAATGCAAGTACAACCCGGAGGCCATCCCGGAGGACGGTCGGTCTGCGCAGTGCTGGGGCATTGAGCCGGTGAAGAAGTAACGCCCGGCCGATTGCTATATGGCGCTGATCTCGAGACGCTTGCCGAGTGCGGCAAGTGCCTCGGCAAGCGTGTCGATTTTCGTCGTATGGGCTAGATCCATGATCCGCGTAACTTCCTGCGGACGGGTGCCCATACGGCGCGCCAGTTCGGCTGGCGTTACACTTTGTGCCAGCATTTCATTCAAGAGCAGAACCTTTGCGGACACGCTCGCAGGCAGCGCGATAAGCTCCTCGTCCTTCTCGATTTTCGATGGCGGAGGAACCGGTCGCTTATCTTCGAAATAGAAATCCATCGCCGTCAACAATGCGTCGGCGCCCATAGAGCGAGCCTCGTCGAGAGTGTCGCCCTGAGTGATTGCTTCGGGGATGTCCCGGAACGTGACGACGTATCCGCCGCTTTCATTGTCCGGCTCAAACCGCGCGGGATAGCGCAACATAGTCATTCTCCATTGCTGCTGAGAAACGGTGTCGGGAAGGCCCCTTGCGGGGCCCTCCCTCATTTCAAACCGAGTTGCTTCTTGATTCCTTCCATCGTCCCTTTCTTCAATTCCTTGCTCGGGTGTCGTGGAAGTGTGGCCCGGTTGCCGTTCAGGTACGCCTTTGTGTGATTCGCACCTTCTTCGAATCGCACGCCCTGTTCGGCGAGCCACCTCTTGAATTCACTCTGCTTCACCGTTCCTCCGTGTTGTGAACATGGAGACACTATAAACAAAAATGCTTATCATCGCAAGCATTTTTGTTTATGCCATGGCGTTACGGGCTCGCCGAGCTAAACCGGAGGGGCGCGCGATATGTGCGTGTAAATGATCTGGCGCTACGCCAGAATTACGCCAAACTACGTGGGGAGGCTTGCTGGGAAAGGAAAGGGCGGGGCTTCTTGGTCCCCCCGACAGGAATCGAACCTGTATCTAGCGCTTAGGAGGCGCTTGTTCTATCCATTGAACTACGGGGAGAGCCATGTCCGCGGTATCGTGTGTTGAACACGCGATACGGGACGGCTGTGTGGACAGCGCGCAGAGTATAGCAAACGCGCGGCGCATCGGCGCACGGAATGCGTGCCGATGCGCGGCTGGCGCGTTAAAACGTGGTCGGGAATCGAGAATCGGGAATCAGAAATCGACGACGACGAAATCTTCCTTGCCCACGTCGCACAGCGGGCAGCGCCAGTCGGCGGGAATGTCGGCGAAACGGGTGCCGGCGGGGATGCCTTCATCGGGCAGACCTTCCGCTTCGTTGTAGACCCACCCGCAAATCAGGCAGACCCAGCTCTGGTATTCGGTTACTTCGCTCATGTGGCGCTCGGGATGATGAAAGTCGGTGATGCCGCTTGCGGCACGGCCGGCGGATGAAAGGCGCAATGGTACCGGAATTTCGCCGAACGCCTCGGCAACGTCGTTTTAAACGTACGCATCGCGAACAACCGCCGTCGTCGCGCGGGTCGGGCACGCAGTGTATGCTTCGTGAGCCTTTCAATCTGAAGGAGGAAACGATGCTCAACAAGAAATGGATCGCGGGCGCGGTTTGTGTCGCGGCATTGGCCATGTCGACGCTCGCGCGTGCCGAGGCGCGCGTGTTCTTCGTCGAGCCGAAGGACGGCGCGACGGTATCGAGCCCCGTGCACGTGAAATTCGGCCTCGAAGGGATGGAACTCAAGCCGGCCGGCGACATGACGCCGGACACGGGCCACCATCACCTGCTGATCGACGGCAAGCCGGTGCCGAAGGGCGACGTGATCCCGGCCACCGACCATTCGCTGCACTTCGGCAAGGGCCAGACCGAAACCGACTTGAAGCTGCCGCCTGGCCAGCACACGCTGACGCTGCAATTCGGCGACGGCGCACACCGTTCGTACGGTCCGGAAATGAGCTCGACGATCACGATCAACGTGCAGTAAAACGCGCCGCCCGCAGCGGACGCCCGGCCGGGAACTGCGGCCGGATGTCCGCCGCAGGCCTTGCGCAACGCCAAGGCATCGCATGCGGGCCCCTCCACCGGGCACACGCCGTCACGCACCCGCAGCGTAAAAAGAAGCGCACATCGGCCTAGTCCGTTCGGCCATCCCGGCGCGGACGTCCGCCACCGGTACAATGGGCGCTTCCGATTTCTCTCTTCGCCGTCTCCCCATGTCGCTCTATTCCATTACCGGCGCGCAACTCGCGTTCGGTCACGTCGCGTTGCTGGACCACGCGGACTTCTCGCTGGAGGCCGGCGAGCGCGTCGGCCTGATCGGTCGCAACGGCGCGGGCAAGTCGTCGCTGCTGAAGATCGTTGCAGGGCTGGCGAAGCCCGACGACGGGCTGATCACGCGCCAGCAGGAGCTCGTGACCGTCTACGTGCCGCAGGAGCCCGAATTCGAGCCCGGCGCGACGGTGTTCGACGCGGTGGCGTCGGGGCTTACGCATACGCGCGAAGTCCTCGAAGAATACGACTCGATCGCGCACCGTCTTGCGGAGACGCCGGAAGGTGCCGAGCACGACGCGCTGCTCGCGCGGATGAACGCGCTGCAGTCGTCGCTCGATACGCACGACGCGTGGAACTGGCGCACGCGTGTGTCGATGACGCTCGCACAGATCGGCCTGACGGACGGCGACGCACAGGTCGACGCGCTGTCGGGCGGGATGCAGAAGCGTGTCGCGCTGGCACGCGCGCTGGTGTTGCAGCCCGACGTGCTGCTGCTTGACGAACCGACCAACCACCTCGACTTCGACGGCATCCGCTGGCTGGAAGAGCTGCTGGTCACGCAGCGCGCGGGCCTGCTGTTCATTACGCACGATCGCGCGTTCCTCGACCGCGTCGCGACGCGCATCGTCGACCTCGATCGCGGCGGTCTGCTGTCGTATCCGGGCAATTTCTCGGCGTACCAGACGCGCAAGGCGCAGCAGCTGGAAGTCGAGCGCGTGGAAAACGAAAAGTTCGACAAGCTGCTCGCGCAGGAAGAAGTGTGGATCCGCAAGGGCGTCGAGGCGCGCCGCACGCGCAGCGTCGGGCGCATCGCGCGGCTCGTGCAGATGCGCAACGATCGCGCGGAGCGCCGCAACGCGCAAGGCAACGTGAAGCTCGACGTCGCGCAGGGCGAGAAGTCGGGCAAGATCGTCGCGGAGCTGACCGACGTGACGAAACGCTACGGCGATCGCACGGTGGTCGACACTTTCTCGACGACGGTCATGCGCGGCGACAAGATCGGTTTCGTGGGCCCGAACGGCGCGGGCAAGACGACGCTGCTCAAGCTGATCCTCGGTGAGCTGAAGCCCGACGCAGGCACGGTGCGCACCGGCACGAACCTGCAGGTTGCTTACTTCGACCAGATGCGCGCGCAGCTCGACCAGGAAAAGAGCCTGGCCGACACGATCAGCCCGGGCAGCGAATGGGTCGAGATCGGCGGCGTGCGCAAGCACGTGATGAGCTATCTCGGCGACTTCCTGTTCGCGCCGGAACGCGCGCGTTCGCCGGTGAAGTCGCTGTCGGGCGGCGAGCGCAACCGGCTGCTGCTCGCACGCCTGTTCGCGCGCCCGGCCAACGTGCTGGTGCTCGACGAACCGACCAACGACCTCGACATCCCGACACTCGAACTGCTCGAAGAGCTGCTGGCCGATTACGACGGCACGGTGCTGCTCGTCAGCCACGACCGCGCATTCCTCGACAACGTCGTGACGTCGGTGATCGCGGCCGAAGGCGACGGCAAGTGGCGCGAGTACGTCGGCGGCTTCACCGACTGGCAGATCCAGAGCGAGCGGTCGCAGCAGCTCGCGCAGCAGGAAGCGGCGAAGCGCGCCGTGAAAGACGCGGCGCCGGTCAAGGACGAGGCGGCGAAAAGCGCGGCCGGCCGCAACGCGCAGCGCACGGTGAAGCTGTCGTTCAACGAGCAGCGCGAACTCGATGCGCTGCCGGAGAAGATCGCCGCGCTCGAGGAAGAACAGAAGACGATCAACGCGCAGCTCGAGGACGGCTCGATCTTCGCGAAGGATCCGCAGGAAGGCACGCGCCTGACCGAGCGGTTCGCGGCGATCGACGACGAACTGCTCGCCGCGCTCGAGCGGTGGGAGACGCTCGAGGCGAAACGCAAACCGGTCTGACCCACGGCACGCGGGCCGCCGGGCCGGTGCCGCACGCGCGGTGGCCGGCCGGTGGCGCGGTGTGACGATCTTGCGGTGGCGCGCCACGCGGAACCAGTAAAATACCGCGCGTCCCGGGCCGCGCAGCGCATGCCGCGCGCCCGCTTTCGGAGCAGTCCAAGCACACCGTTGTTTCGATTCGCTTTTTTACGGAACTCAACGCTTTGTCCACGACGTTATCCACACGAGATGTGGAAAACGTCCCGATGAACGACGAAATTCAGCGCCTATGTCAACGAAGAAGCCCAGCGCGGCCTACAGCGAAGCATCGATCAAGGTGCTCAAGGGCCTCGAGCCGGTCAAGCAGCGGCCCGGCATGTACACCCGTACCGAAAATCCGCTGCACATCATTCAGGAAGTCATCGACAACGCGTCCGACGAGGCACTCGGCGGCTACGGCAAGCAGATCACGGTCACGCTGCACGCCGATCAGTCGGTGTCGGTCGAGGACGACGGCCGCGGCATCCCGTTCGGGCTGCATCCCGAGGAAGGCGTGCCGGTCGTCGAGATCGTGTTCACGCGCCTGCACGCAGGCGGCAAGTTCGACAAGGCCGCCGGCGGCGCATATACGTTCTCGGGCGGCCTGCACGGCGTCGGCGTGTCGGTGACGAACGCGCTCGCGACGCGCCTCGACGTGACGGTCTGGCGCGACGGCAAGATCGCCGAGCTCGGTTTCGCCGACGGCGATGTCGTCAAGCCGCTCGTGACGCAAGGCGCGGGCCGCGGCGAGAAGAAATCCGGCACGCGCGTGCAGGTGTGGCCGAATCCGAAGTACTTCGACTCGCCGAACCTGCCGCTCGGCGAACTGCAGCGCTTGCTGCGCTCGAAGGCCGTACTGCTGCCGGGCGTCGAGGTCGTGCTCGTCAACGAGAAGACCGGCGAGCGTCAGACATGGAAGTACGAGGACGGCCTGCGCGGCTACCTGCTCGACGAGATGAACGGCAGCGAGCTGCTGATCCCGCTGTTCGAAGGCGAGCGCTTCGCCGATGCGCGTTCGGCCGACGACACGTTCGCCGAGGGCGAGGGCGCATCGTGGGTCGTCGCATGGAGCGAGGAAGGCTCCCTCGTGCGCGAGTCGTACGTGAACCTGATTCCGACGCCGGCCGGCGGCACACACGAGTCGGGCTTGCGCGACGGTCTCTATCAGGCGGTGAAAAGCTTCGTCGAGCTGCACAACCTGCAGCCGAAGGGCGTGAAGCTGCTCGCGGAAGACGTGTTCGCGCGCGTGTCGTTCGTGCTGTCCGCGAAAGTGCTCGATCCGCAGTTCCAGGGGCAGATCAAGGAACGCCTGAACAGCCGCGACGCGGTGAAGCTCGTGTCGTCGTTCTCGCGTCCCGCGCTCGAACTGTGGCTGAACCAGCACGTCGAGCACGGCAAGAAGCTCGCGGAGCTCGTGATCAAGCAGGCGCAGGCGCGCACGCGCGCGGGCCAGAAGGTCGAGAAGCGCAAGAGCTCGGGCGTCGCGGTGCTGCCGGGCAAGCTGACCGACTGCGAGACGGAAGATATCGCGCGCAACGAACTGTTCCTCGTCGAGGGCGACTCGGCGGGCGGTTCCGCGAAGATGGGCCGCGACAAGGAATACCAGGCGATCCTGCCGCTGCGCGGCAAGGTGTTGAACACATGGGAAACCGAGCGCGATCGCCTGTTCGCGAACAACGAGGTGCACGACATCTCGGTTGCGATCGGCGTCGATCCGCACAGCCCCGACGACACCGTCGACCTGTCGAACCTGCGCTACGGCAAGATCTGCATCCTGTCGGACGCTGACGTCGACGGTTCGCACATCCAGGTGCTGCTGCTCACGCTGTTCTTCAAGCATTTCCCGCAGCTGATCGAGCGTGGGCACGTGCACGTCGCGCGGCCGCCGCTGTTCCGCATCGATGCGCCCGCGCGCGGCAAGAAGCCCGCGCAGAAGCTCTATGCCCTCGATGAAGGCGAACTCGAAGCGACGCTCGACAAGCTGCGCAAGGACGGCGTGCGCGACACGCAATGGAGCATCAGCCGCTTCAAGGGGCTCGGCGAAATGAGCGCCGAGCAGCTGTGGGACACGACGATGAACCCCGACACGCGCCGCCTGATGCCGGTGAAGCTCGGCGAGCTCGACTACGAGGCGACCGTCGCGCGGATGACGATGCTGATGGGCAAGGGCGAGGCAGCCGCGCGGCGCGGCTGGCTCGAGGAAAAGGGCAACGACGTCGAAGCGGATATTTAGTGCAGTGTTCGACGCCGATCGGCACTGATGCGCAGCGGGTTCGCGCCCGTGGCGGCGTCGCAAATCCTTGTGATGCCGTCTGGCATCGCTGCGGTTTGCTTCTTGCCGCGAACGCGAACCCGCTGGCGCATCGGCACCGTCTGGCATCGAACGCTACACCGCGCCTGCGCGGCCGGGCATGACGCCCGGCCCGGCCTCATGCCACTTACGAATACGGAATTCAGATGGACGACAATACTTCCGATCTCTTCGCCGGGTCCGACGCACCGGACGCCGATGCGCTGACGCTCGGCAACTACGCGGAGCAGGCGTATCTCAGCTATGCGGTCAGCGTCGTGAAGAGCCGCGCGCTGCCCGACGTGTGCGACGGCCAGAAGCCGGTGCAGCGCCGGATCCTGTTCGCGATGAACGAAATGGGCCTCGGCCCCGATGCGAAGCCGGTGAAATCGGCGCGCGTGGTTGGCGACGTGCTGGGTAAATACCACCCGCACGGCGACCAGTCGGCGTACGACGCGCTCGTGCGTCTCGCGCAGGACTTCTCGCTGCGTTACCCGCTGATCGACGGGCAGGGCAACTTCGGCTCGCGCGACGGCGATGGCGCGGCGGCGATGCGATACACCGAAGCGCGGCTCACGCCGATTTCGAAACTGCTGCTCGACGAGATCGACCAGGGCACGGTCGATTTCATGCCGAACTACGACGGCTCGTTCGAGGAACCGAAGACGCTGCCGAGCCGCATGCCGTTCGTGTTGCTGAACGGCGCGTCGGGCATCGCAGTCGGTCTCGCGACGGAAATTCCGTCGCACAACCTGCGCGAAGTCGCGGCGGCGGCAGTCGCGTTGATCCGCAATCCGAAGCTCACGCACGCGGAGCTGATGAACCTGATTCCCGGCCCGGATTTCCCGGGCGGCGGCCAGATCATCTCGAGCGACGCCGAAATCTCGGCGGCATACGAATCCGGCCGCGGCAGCCTGAAGGTGCGTGCGAAATGGAAGATCGAGGATCTCGCGCGCGGCCAGTGGCAGCTCGTCGTCACCGAATTGCCGCCGAACACGTCGGGCCAGAAGGTGCTCGAGGAAATCGAGGAACTCACCAACCCGAAGCTCAAGCTCGGCAAGAAGACGCTCACGCCCGAACAGCTGAACACGAAGAAGGCGATGCTTGACCTGCTCGATGCGGTGCGCGACGAGTCGGGCAAGGAGGCGGCGGTGCGGCTCGTGTTCGAGCCGAAGTCGCGCACGATCGACCAGACGGAATTCGTGAACACGTTGCTCGCGTATACGAGCCTCGAATCGAACGCGACGCTGAACCTCGTGATGATCGGCGCCGACGGCCGGCCGGGCCAGAAGGGCCTGCTGACGATCCTCGACGAGTGGGTGAAGTTTCGCCAGCTGACGATGACGCGCCGTTGCCGCCATCGTCTCGCGAAGGTCGACGACCGCATCCACATCCTCGAAGGGCGGATGATCGTCTTCCTGAACATCGATGAGGTGATCCGCATCATCCGCGAATCGGACGAGCCGAAGGCCGCGCTGATGAGCGCGTTCGGCCTCAGCGAGCGGCAGGCCGAGGATATCCTCGAAATCCGCCTGCGCCAGCTCGCGCGGCTCGAGAAGATCAAGATCGAGAAGGAACTCGACGCGCTACGCGACGAGAAGGCGAAGCTCGAGGAACTGCTCGCGAATGAAAGCGCGATGAAGCGGCTGATGATCAAGGAGATCGAGGCCGATGCGAAGCAGTACGGCGACGATCGCCGCACGCTGATCCAGCAGGAAAAGCGCGCGACGTTCGAGGCGAAGGTCGTCGACGAGCCGGTGACGGTCGTCGTGTCGCAAAAGGGCTGGGTGCGTGCGCTGAAAGGCCACGGGCTCGATCCGGCGAGCTTCTCGTTCAAGGCCGGCGACAGCCTGTACGCGGCGTTCCAGTGCCGCACGCCGGATCGTCTGATCGCGTGGGGCAGCAGCGGCCGCGTGTACTCGGTCGACGTATCGGTGCTGCCGGGCGGGCGCGGTGACGGCGTGCCGGTCACGTCGCTGATCGAGCTCGAATCGGGCTCGCACCTGATGCACTACTATGCGGCGCCGGTCGACCAGCAACTGCTGCTCGCGTCGAGCAACGGCTTCGGCTTCCTCGCGAAGGTCGGCGACATGGTGAGCCGCGTGAAGGCCGGCAAGTCGTTCATGACGATCGACACGGGCGCGGTGCCGCTCGCGCCGATGCCGGTGCTGCCGAACGCGACGCAGGTCGCGTGTCTGTCGAGCGGCGGTCGCCTGCTGGTGTTCGGGATGGACGAGATGAAGACGCTGTCCGGCGGCGGGCGCGGCGTGATCCTGATGGCGCTCGAGGACAAGGAAACGCTCGTGCAGGCGCTCGCGATCGATCCGGCCGGCGTCGTGCTGATCGGCACCGGCCGCGGCGGCAAGGCGCAGGACGACACGCTGTCGTATGCGGGGCTCGCGCCGCACATCGGCAAGCGCGCGCGCAAGGGCCGCGCGCCGGACACGAAGCTCAAGGTCGTCAACGAACTGCGTCCGATGCTCGGCTGACGCTCGATCCGCTCGCCGGCTCGACCGGCATCGAAGGCTGCACCTCCGCTTCGGCGGGCGTGCGGCCTTTCCTTTTGCGGCGACGCCGTATTCAGGTAGGCGAGAGTGGCGCCGTCGCGCGGAACTTGCAAAATATTGTGAAATGCTGCCAGGGGTCTGAACCGAGCGGCGGTCCGCCGGTCGAATGTCGCTTGATACCGCGCGTGACGCGGCTGTTCGTTGCACTCAACCCATCACAGGATTGCCGCCATGTCCCACGCTGTTTCCGTCGCGTTGTTTCTTCATCTGCTGGCCGTTGCCGTGTGGGTGGGCGGCATGGTTTTTGCGAACTTCTGCCTGCGCCCGGCACTGTCCGACCTGACGCCGCAACTGCGGCTGCCGTTGATCGAGGGCGTGTTCGGCCGTTTCTTCAACTGGGTGTCCGGCTCGGTGATCGTGATCCTGCTGTCCGGCGGCTTCCTGCTCATGGCGTTCGGCGGCGCGCACGCGACGTGGACCCTGCACGCGATGGCCGGGCTCGGCGTCGTGATGATGCTGATCTTCGGTCATATCCGCTTCGCGCTGTTCCCGCGCATCCGCCGTGCGGTACAGGCGCAGAACTGGCCGGACGGCGCGCGCGCGGTGAACACGGTGCGCCTGCTCGTCGTCGTCAATCTCGTGCTGGGCGTCGTGACGATCGGCGCGGCGGTGCTGTCGCGCGGCTTCTGAGCCTGCGGCGCCGCCCGGCGCCGATTGCCTGCGCGGTGCCGCGCCGCTACGTGGCCAGCATCGCGTCGAGCAGCCACGAGCCGGCCGGGCCGAGCGGCCGGTTGCG
This sequence comes from Burkholderia sp. Bp9016, assembly GCF_003857765.1. Classification (NCBI taxonomy): domain Bacteria; kingdom Pseudomonadati; phylum Pseudomonadota; class Betaproteobacteria; order Burkholderiales; family Burkholderiaceae; genus Burkholderia; species Burkholderia sp. Bp9016. The sequence continues at coordinate 147,029 of NZ_QTPY01000009.1, read as the reverse complement.
CGACCACACCGCATCCACCCGCACGCGGCGCGGCCAGCCGCGCGAGCGCAGCTCGCACAGGCGATCGCGCGCGAAGTGCTCCACCATCCAGCGCGGCAGCTCGGCCCAGCCGAACCCCAGCACGGCCATCTCAAGCAGCATCAGATAGCTCGGCGCGAGCCAGCGCTGCGTGCCGACGACGATCCGGTCGTCGGCGCTGCGATCCTCCGGTTTCACATAGGTATTGAGCCGCAGCTCGCGCGCGTCGCGCAGCGCCGCATGCGGCACGTCGGCGTCGCCGTATTGCGCAAGCGCATGCATACGCCCGACGAACAGGCCGATCTCGGATTCCTCCGCCACCGTCGCCGCACCGATATCGGGCGGATAGCCCGCGCGCGCGGCCATCAGCCCGAGTTGCGCGCGGCCCTGCTGGATCAGGTCGAGCACGTCCTCGTGCTCGGCGATCTGGCATTCGAGCTCGAGCGCCGGAAAGCGCTGTTCGAGTGCCATCAACGTTTCCTCGTAACGCTTCGACTGGTACGTGTCGGACACGACGAGCGTGAGCCGCGCTTCCTCGCCTTGCGCGAGCCGCGCCGCCATGCGGTCGATCGCCGCGCCAGCCTCCAGCGCACGCTGCACCTGCGGCAGCAGCGCGCGTCCGGCGTCGGTCAGCGTCGGGGTGCGTGTCGAGCGATCGAACAACTGCACGCCGAGGTCGATCTCGAGGTTCGCGATCGCCTCGGAAATCGTCGACTGGCGCTTGCCGAGCTTGCGTGCGGCGGCCGTGAACGAGCCGAGCAGCGCGGCTTCGGCAAACGCGAGCAGGGCTTCGGGAGCATGGCGCATGCAGCGATCCTCACGGCGTTATATCGGTAAAACCGATGATATCAAACTGGATTGGTATGGTTTCGCCGATCAAAATGGCCGCATGAACTGAATATACGAACCGGAGGGAATCATGAAACAGGTGAACAAAACGGTGACGGAACGCCTCGTGCATGCGCTGACGTTCGAACTCGTGGCGATCGCACTGTGCGCGCCGATCGGCGCATGGCTGCTCGACATGCCGGTATCGCACGTCGGCGTGCTGACGGTGATGGTGTCGCTGATCGCGATGGCGTGGAACATGACATTCAATACGCTGTTCGACCGCCTCGAACGGCGCGCGGGCTTGACGCGGACGCTCGGCATGCGGGTCGCGCATGCGGTCGCGTTCGAACTGGGTCTGGTCGCGATGGTGGTGCCGGTTGCTGCTTGGTGGCTGGACGTGAGCCTCGTCGAGGCGCTGTTGCTCGACCTCGGCATCGTGCTGTTCTTCCTGCCTTACACGTTCTGCTTCAACCTCGCGTACGACGCGCTGCGCGCACGCTGGGTCGCACGCCGCGTCGCGGTGCAGGCGGGCTGAGCGGGGCGGGGATGTCGAGCGGGCGGGCGCCGTCGCGATCTCGGCCGTCCGTCAGCGGGCGGCCGCCCACAGCCACACGCCGCACACGATCGCGACGGCGCCGTAGACGGCATACACGGGCACCTTGAAGCGTGCGAAGCACAGCGTCGCGAACGCGCCCGTGAGCCAATAGACGGGATCGGCCGGTTCGCGATGCAGGATCTTCACGACGGCGACCACAAGAAAGCCCGTCGTCGCCGCGCGCAGCAGCCGCATCCCGTGCTCGAAGCGCGAATGGCGCTTGAGCCGGAACAGGTGGTTCTTCGCGAACACGACGAGACAACCCGACGGAATGAACAGCGCGGCGGTCGCGAACAGCGCGCCGACCCAGCCGTCGGTCAGGTAGCCGAGAAACGGCACGACGTTCAGCAGCGGCCCCGGCGACACCGGCGACAACGCGAAGGCGAGCGTGAAGTCGTGATCGGAGATGCCGGTCGCAGGCGACACGAATAGCGCCTTGAGCACGGGCAATGCGGAGAAGCCGCCGCCGAACAGCGTCATGCCGGCGCCCGCGAGCCGCGGCCACAGCAGCGCCATCTGGTAGTCGCCGGGCAGCGGCAGCGCGAACAGCGCGACGAGGACGGCGAGCAGCACGAGCAGGTTGCGATCGCGCCGGGACAGCGTGAAATCGATTGCGTCGTGTTGCGGCGGCCCGGTGAGCCAGCCTGCCGCAAACGCAGCGCAGAGAATCCCGACGAACGCAGCCGGACTATGCGCGAAAGCGAGCTGAATCGTCGACAGCGCGGCGATCAGCTGTTCGAGCCGCGTGCGCGCAAGCGTGCGCAACTGCTTGAGCCACGTGACGCCGATCAGCGCGGCGAGCACCATCCCGAAGTGATTGATCAGCATCGGCGCGGCGAGCGAGCGCACGAGCGGCGTGCGATAGAAGGTCGCGAACAGCGTCATCAGTACGAAGAACGGCAGCACGCTCGCGATGCCGGCGATCCATGCGCCGGCGCGCCCGTGCAGCGTCTGGCCGACCTGCACCGCGACGTTGCATCCGACCGGACCTGGCACGAGCCATGCGAGCGCGACGAGATCGGCGAACTGGTGCGGCTCGATGCGCTGCAAGCGGTCGACATAGTGACGTTCGAGCTGCGCCATCATCGACAGCCCGCCCCACGACACCGCGGAAATGCCGGCGACGACCTTGAACAAGGTCCACAGGGATGCCTGTGCCCGCTCGACACGTTCGGCCGCTTCGACTTCGACGGTTGTCATGATTGTGCTGTTGGCGCAGGGCCCGATCTCGCGCATAGGGACATGCCGGCGGCCTGCCGGCACGATGGCCCTCCCAATTGTCCGCCGCGCATCGTGACACTGCCATGCGCGAAAACGCTAGTTAATGAACTAAACGATCGGATCGGAAGCCGAAATGATCGGCGTGCGGCACGACGCGTGCCGTGTGCGGTGTGTGGTGTGCTTACGCGCCGGCGTTGCCGGCCGCGCGATGTGCGATCACGTTCGCTTGCTCGCCGCGCACGCCGAAGCGTTCGATCAACGCGGGAATCGCGTCGGCCGGTACGGGCCGCGAAAACAGGAAGCCCTGCGCTTCGATCTCGCCGAGCGCGGACAGCCATGCGATCTGCTCCTCGGTTTCGGTGCCTTCGACGACGACCGTGAGACCGAGCGAGCGCGCGAGATGCACGATCGACGACACCATCACGCATACGCTGCGATCGTTCGGGATCGCCTGCACGAACGAGCGGTCGACCTTGAGCGTATCGACGGAGAAGCGGTGCAGGTACGACAGCGACGAGTAGCCGGTGCCGAAATCGTCGAGCGCGATCCGGATGCCGAGCTTTTTCAGGGCGACGATCTTCTCGGAGACGAGCTCCGGATATTCCATCATCGCGGTCTCGGTGATTTCGAGCTCGAGCCGGTTCGCGTCGATGCCGGTATCGAGCAGCGCTTGCGAGATCGTCTCGATCAGGTCGCCGCGCCAGAACTGCACGGGCGAGATGTTGACCGCGAGCGTCAGGGTGTCGTGGCCGTCGTCGCGCCAGCGCGCGATCTGCGCACATGCGGTGCGGATCACGAAGTCGCCGATCGGCACGATCAGGCCGGTCGATTCGGCGATCGAAATGAATTCGTTCGCGGAGATGATGCCGTGCTCCGGATGATCCCAGCGCGCGAGCGCCTCGAAGCCCGTGATCGTGCGCTGCGTGAGGTCGATCTTCGGCTGGTAGGCGAGGAAGAGCTGCCCTTCGGCGAGCGCGACGCGCAATTGCTGTTCCCAGCGCATCAGGTGATCCGCGCGGTGCGACAGGTGCGGCGCGTAGAACTGATAGCAGTTCTTGCCGGCGTCCTTCGCGCTGTACATTGCGAGGTCGGCCTTCTTCAGCAGATCGATCTCGCTTTCGTTCGCGACGGTGTGCAGCGCGATGCCGATGCTCGCATGCAGGACGAACGAGCTGCCGCGCACGTCGAACGGTTCGCTGAACAACCGGATGATCGCTTCCGCGAGCCGCACCGCGCGCCGTTCGACGTCGTCGCCCTTCATCACGACCACGAACTCGTCGCCGCCGATCCGCGCGAGCGAGCCTTCGTCGCCGACCGCATCGGACAGGCGCGACGCGGTCATCTGCAGCACGATGTCGCCGGCGTTGTGGCCGAGCGTGTCGTTGACGGTCTTGAAGTTGTCGAGATCGATGAACAGCAGGCCGAGCCGCGACAGGCTCGACGGCATCGACACGTCGTTGCGCAGCCCGCGCAGCGTCGCGTAGCGGTTCGCGAGGCCGGTGAGCAGGTCGTATTCGGCGAGCTGGGTCATCTCGCGCTCGCGGCCGAGCAGCTTGCCGATCAGCCCCGTCGCGACGCCGAAGAACGCGAGCATCGCGAGCGTGATGAAGCTCGTCATCAGCAGGTAGACGTTGCGCGTGTGGTAGTAGTCCGCGAATTCCTCGGTCTGCGACAGCCCGACCATCACCGCGAGCGGGTAGCCGTCGAGGTGGCGGTACGACACGATGCGCGTCACGCCGTCGAGCGGGTCGATGATGGTGCCCGTCACGCGCTCGGCGATCGGGTAGACGCCCGATGCGGAGAACGCGCCCGGCGCGTTGCTCACCGAGCCGGTGCGGCGCGCGAGCACGGCGCCCGTGTCGGACACGACGGCGATCACGCCTTCCTTGCCGATCGCCGCATTGTTGTAGAAGTCGTTCGTGAAGTAGCTCGGGTCTTCCGACACGACGACGATGCCCGCGAAGCTGCCGTCCGGGTTGTTCAGGCGCCGCGTCATCTGCAGCGTCCAGTGGCTCGACACGCGGCCGAGCACCGGCTTGCTGATGTACAGGCGGTCGTCGTTGTTCGCGAGATGCACCTTGAAGTGCTCGCGGTCGGACAGGTTGATCGGCTTCGGATGGAGTTCGGCGGTGTTCGCGAACAGGATGCCCTTCGCGTTGACGAGCGAGACCTGGATCAGCGTGTCGCTCGGCACGACGCCTTTTTCGACTGCGCTCGCAAGGTTGAAATGCGCGGGCGACTTCTCGAACTCGAACTTGACGAAGCGGGTGATCTGGTCGACCTGGTGGATTGCCTTGACCGTATGCTGTTCGAGCGCGGACGACAGGATGGCGGCGGATGCCGCCGCTTCCTTGTACGCGCTGTCCTTTTCGACCGACAGTCGCGCGATGATCACGGCCCACAGCAGCGCGAGCGCCAGCATCCCGAGCAGCGGGATCGCGAACAGCGCACGCCGGCGCGATTTGCGCGGCGCGCGTAGCGGCCGGTTCGGCGGCGTGTGGTTAGACCGGGCGGAGCTCATCGAAAAGGGCGGCGTCCTGCTCGCGTGAGCCATCCCCCGTCGGGATGGCCGGCTATGGTTGGGCGCACCGGCGTCTGTTCGTTCGCGGGATGCGCAACCATGGACAGACCCGCCGAAGCGACGGATTAGGCCCGATATTACTGGCTGGACGGCTTTTGCGATAGACGGGGGAATCGTAGGGTGCCGGCTTGGCCGGCACCGTCGCACATCGCGAAACGTCAGGCGGGCGCCTGGAACGTGCCGTCCACGACCGTCACGACGTGACCGCCGATCCAGATCGTGTCGTCGTCGTCATAGTGGACGAAGATGCGGCCGTCGCGGCCGATCGCCGTGCCCTGGCGCACCGTATACGAAGGGCCGGGGCGGCGTTGCTGGCGGCTCAGCAGGCCGGCCAGCGCGGCATTGGCGCTGCCGGTGACGGGATCCTCGCCGACGCCGAAGCTGCCGCCCGTCATCAGGCAGCGGATTTCGAACGTGGCGGGGCCGCCATCCGGGTGCGGCGCGTAGACCGCAAGGCCGTCCGTGCCATAGCGATGGGTGATTGCCTCTAATGCGGCCTGATCGGGGGCGAGGCCGACGCAGGCGTCGGCCGACGTCAACCGCACGACGAGCCAGGGCGCGCCGTTGTCGACCGCACACGGTTCGGTATCCGGATCGATCGCATCGCATCGCAATGCGGTTGCCAGTGCCGGGTAGTCGGTGCGGTCGAGCGGCGTGAACCGTGCCGGCGGTGCGGCAAATGCCCAGCCATCGGCCCGTTCGCGCAGTTCGACCCGGCCGACTCCGCATTGCTGGATCAGCCGGCCCGGCGTGCGCGGTCGCGCACCGCTTTCCAGGAACGCGTGCGCGGTGCCGAGCGTCGGATGACCGGCGAACGGCAGCTCGCCGCCCGTCGTGAAGATCCGGACGCGGTAGTCGGCTTCCGGATCCGTCGGCGTGCAGACGAACGTCGTTTCCGACAGGTTCGTCCAGCGGGCGATCGCGAGCATGTCGTCGTCGCCGAGCGAATCGGCGTCGAACACCACGGCAAGCGCATTGCCCTTGAACGGCACCGACGTGAAGACGTCGACCTGCTTGAAGCGAACGCGGCGGCCGGTCATCGTGACGGTTGCGTTACGCAACTTCGGCGATCAGTTCGATCTCGACGCACGCGCCGAGCGGAATCTGCGCGACGCCGAATGCCGAGCGCGCATGCTTGCCCGCATCGCCGAACACTTCCGCGATCAGCTCCGACGCGCCGTTCGTGACGAGGTGCTGTTCGGTGAACTCGAGCGTCGAGTTCACGAGGCTCATCAGTTTCACGATGCGCGTGACCTTGTTCAGGTCGCCGGTGTGCGCGTGCAGCGTCGCGAGCAGGTCGATCGCGATCGAGCGGGCGGCCGCCTTGCCGTCTTCCGTCTGCAGATCGGCGCCGAGCTTGCCGGCCCAGACCTTGCCGTCCTTCTTCGCGATGTGGCCCGACAGGTAGACCGTGTTGCCGCTTTGCGCGCTCATCACGTAGGCGGCGGCCGGTGCGCCGGCGGTTGGGAGCTCGATGCCGAGCGACTTCAGTTTGTCGTAGACGTTAGCCATGTGTTCGATTCCTCGTAGAGAGTCGTGCGTGACAGGAAAAAGGGGATCAGAGACGCTCGCGCAGCAGCTTGCCGAGGCGTGCGACGCCTTCCTCGATCTTTTCGGGCGGCACCGTCACGAACGACAGGCGCAGCGTGTTCTGCTGCGGATCGTTCGCGAAGAACGGCGCGCCCGGCACGAACGCGACGTGGTTCTCGACCGCCGCTTCGAGCAGCTTCATGCTGTCGATCCGCGCGGGCAGGTTCACCCAGATGAACATCCCGCCGTCCGGGCGGTTCCACGTGACGCCTTCCGGCATGTGGCGCGCGAGCGACGCGAGCATTGCCTCGCATTGCGCGCCGTACAACTGGCGGATCGTCGGGATGTGTTCGTCGAGGAAGCCGTCCTTGATCACTTCGTGCGCGATGCGCTGCGTCAGCGTCGGCGTGTGCAGGTCGGTGGCCTGCTTGGCCTGCACGAGCTTGAAGTGGAGTTCTTCGGGGGCAATGATGTAGCCGATCCGCAGGCCCGGTGCGAGCACCTTCGAGAACGTGCCGAGGTGCACGACATGGTCCGGCGCCATCGACAGCATCGTCGGCAGCGGCTCGCCCTGGTAGTTCAGTGCGCCGTACGGATCGTCTTCCAGCACCGGGAACGGGCTCGACTGCGCGAACGCGGCGAGCGCGCGGCGGCGCTCGACGGGCAGGCGGCGGCCGGTCGGGTTCTGGAAGTTCGGCTGCGCGTACAGCAGGCGCGCGCCTTGCGTCAGTTCGGGCGTGAGGCCTTCGGGCAGCAGGCCCTGCTCGTCGGTCGGCACCTGCACGTAGCGCGGCTCGTACAGCGAGAACGATTGCAGCGCGCCGAGGTAGGTCGGCGTTTCGACGAGGATCGGGCTGTCCGGATCGATCAGCGCCTTGCCGAGCAGGTCGAGCGCCTGCTGCGAGCCGGTCGTGATCAGCACTTGCGACACGCGCACGCTGTAGCGTTCGGCGATCCATTCGCGCAGCGGCAGGTAGCCTTCGGTCGCGCTGTACTGGAGCGCCGCGGCGGGAGAGTCGCGCAGCACGCGGTCGGCCGCGGCGCGCATGCGTTCGGCCGGGAACGTCGCGGGAGCGGGCAGGCCGCCGGCGAACGAGATGACCTCGGGGCGTTCCGTGATCTTCAGGATCTCGCGGATCGCGGAGCTCGTCAGCTTGCGTGCGCGTTCGGAAAGCTGCCAGTGCGGCGGATGCAGGTCGCTCGGATTCATAGTCTCCTCGTTCGGATATCGTGGTCAGTCAAGAAAGGTCGGTCAGGCAGATTGCGTCGACGCGGCCGGGTGGGCACGCGGGAGCGCGATCAGGCCGTCGCGGCTGGGTGGGCAAAACCGTTCAGGCAAAACGAACATTATGGCGCACCTCATCAACCGGCGCGAGCGGGGCGCGGGGCCGTGGCCACCGACGAGCGCCGGCCGAGCATGACGGTCGCGATCACGGCGGCCGCGAACAGCCACGTTGACGACGTTACCGTCTCGCCGAACAGCAGCGCGGAAAAGGCGATCGTGAAGAAGATCTGCAGCAATTGCACCTGGCCGACGCGCGCGATGCCGCCCATGGCGAGCCCCGCATACCACGCGAAAAAGCCGATGAATTGCGAAAAGAGGGTCACATAGACGAACGCTAGCCACGTGCGCAGCGCGAGCGGGCCGGGGTGCGCGGCATGCTGCATCCATGCGAGCCAGCCGACCGGCAGCATGAGGAACGGCGCGGACACGACGAGCGCCCAGCAGATTACCTGCCAGCCGCCGATCTGGCGCGCGAGGCGCGCGCCTTCGGCATAGCCGAGCGCGCCGATGCCGACCGCGACGAGCATCAGTGCATCGCCCGCCTGCACGGTGCCGCCGCCGTCGCGCAACGCGAACGCGATCACGAGCGCGCTGCCGGCCAGTGCGCTGGCCCAGAACGCCTTCGACGGCCGTTCGTGCGACAGCCATGCCGCGTACAGCGCGACGAACAGCGGCTGCAGGCCGTTGACGACGGCGCCGTGCGACGCCGGCACGGTTTTCATCGCCCACGCGGAGAACACCGGATACGCGATGATCACGCCGGCCGACACGACCGCGAGGCTTTTCAGTTGCGCGCGGGTGGGCAGCCGTTCGCGGCGCCACCACAGCAGCAGGCCGGCCGGTACCGCCGCGGCGAGCGCGCGGCCGAGCCCGTTGAGTAGCGGATTGAGTTCGGAGACGACGATACGCGTCATCGGCAGCGTCAGGCTGAAGATCATGACGCCGATGAGGCCGAGCAGCATGCCCCGGGTTTCGCGCGAATTCATGTCGTGGGTGTCTCCGTATTCGTGAGGTGCGTAGGGTGTGACGGGAAGGGCGGCCGTGCGTGCAGCGTCAGCGCAGCGTGCGTGCGCCCTGCGGCGTGTCGAATTCGGCGACGAGCGCGGGCGGGCCGTCGGCGGTCTCGAGATCGAGCAGGTGGGCGGCACCGAGCCAGTCGAGTTGTTCGCGGAGCGCGTCCGCGCGCGGGTGGGCGCCCTTGAGCGCCTTCAGTGCGACGCCGTCGCTCGGCAGCGATTCGGCCGGGTGGCGCGGGCTGTCCCACTGGATCAGCGACGGCAGCAGACCGTCGCCGGCGCCTTGCCATGCGGGGAACGCGCCGTCGTCGGGCACCGTGAGGCCCCAGCCGAGGTCGCCGCGCCGCATCGCGACGACCGGTGCGATCCGGGCCGGATACTGGCTCTGCCACAGCGCGAGCTGGCGCGGGCGGTCGACGCGCGCGACCCAGTGCGCGAGGAACGGCCCCTGCGCGAGCCGTTCGCGCATCGCCGGATCGTCGAGGCCGAACAACCGCGTGCGCGGCGGCGTGCCGTCGTCGCCCGTGGCGGGCGCGTCCGGATCGATCGCGATCACTTCGAGGTACAGGCCGCCCCATGCGCCGAACAGCGCGTTATGGGTGCGCATCAGCGGATGGCGGCCGCCGCCGGCCGGTTCGATGCCGAGCGCGTCGGCGACGTGGCGCACGCCTTCGTCGAGCGTGCGCGCGGCGATCACGAGATGGTCGAGGGTCAGGGAACGGGCTGGCATGAACGTCGGTCGGGAAGCGGAAGTGTCATGGTAGTCGGGCGAGGCGCCGGGCGGTTGCGGAACCCGCCGGCGCACGGGCCGCGCGGCAGGCCGGCCGGCGCGGCGTCAGTGCGGCAGGGCCGCAGCGGCGGCCGCACGCGCGCCATTCCGGTCAACTGTAATCGTCCGCACCGGCACAGTAACGGTACAATCGCCGCGATAGCCTTCGGTACAGTTGGAGCGCCGCCCATGTTCACCGTTCCCCTCGCCCAGATTCCCGCGCCGCACGACACGGCCACGCTCACGCTCGTCGACCAGCTCGTCCAGTGGGCGCGGCGCCGCATCGACGAGCGCGTGTTCCGGCCCGGCATGCGCATGCCGTCGATCCGCAAGCTCGCGCTCGACAAGAGCGTGTCGCGTTTCACCGTCGTCGAGGCATACGAACGGCTCGTCGCGCAGGGTTATCTCGATTCGCGGCGGGGTTCCGGTTTCTACGTGCGCGAGCGCACGGCCGTCGGCCCGCAGCCGGTCGACAGCGTGGCACGCGTGGCGGAGGCCGCGCCGGTACACAACACGATCGACGTCGTCTGGCTGCTGCGCAACATGCTGCATACCGCCAGTCCGGAAAAAGGGCCGGGTCTGGGCTACCTGCCGGGCCGCTGGCTCGACGGCGAGCTGATCACCGGCTCGCTGCGCGCGCTCGGGCGCCAGTCCGGCGCGCAGATGCTCGGCTTCGGCACGCCGCAGGGCTTCCTGCCGCTGCGTCAGCAACTGCAGACGCGGCTCGCGGAAGTCGAGATCGGCGCGAAGCCCGAGCAGCTCGTGCTGGTGTCGGGCATCACGCAGGCGATCGACCTGATCTCGCGGATCTACGTGCAGCCCGGCGATGCGGTGATCGTCGGCGATCCGGCATGGTTCCAGATGTTCGGCCGTTTCGCGTCGCAGGGTGCGCAGCTCGTCGGGATGCCGTACACGCCGGACGGCCCCGATCTCGACGCGCTGGAGACGCTCGTGCAGATGTGGCGGCCGAAGATGCTCGTGATCAATTCGGTGCTGCAGAACCCGACCGGCACGTCGTTGTCGGCCGCGCAGGCGTTCCGGATCCTGAAGCTCGCGGAGGCGTACGACTTCCTCGTCGTCGAGGACGACGTATACGGCGACCTGTGCCCGCCGAGCTACCCGGCCACGCGGCTCGCGAGCCTCGACCAGCTGAAGCGCGTGATCTACCTCGGCAGTTACTCGAAGACGCTCGCGGCGAACCTGCGGGTCGGCTACGTCGCATGCGCGCCGGAGATCGCGAAGGCGATCACCGACCAGAAAATGCTGGTCGGGATGACGACCCCGGAACTCAACGAGCGCGTGCTTTACAAGATCCTGACCGAAGGGCATTACCGGCGTCACGTCGAGCGCCTGCGCGCACGGCTCGACGGCGTGCGCGACAAGACCGCGCGGATGCTCGAGCGCACCGGGCTGAAGCTCTTCACGATGCCCGCGGCCGGGATGTTCCTGTGGGCCGATACGGGCGTCGATTCCGACGCGCTCGCGGCCGCCGCGCACGAGGCAGGCTTCCTGCTGACGCCGGGAAGCCTGTTCTCGCCGCAGCAGTCGCCGTCGACGTGGACGCGCTTTAACGTCGCGAACTGCGGCGATCCGGCGCTGCCGGGGTTTCTCGCGCGCTATATCGAATCGGCGGCGCGGCGCGCATCGTGACGCCGCGGCGCGCCGCCCCTTGAAATCGCGGCGCGCGTCCCCAGATACCCGCGCAAACCGCTTGCGCCAGGCGGTTGTCCTTGACGGGCCCGCCGGCATCGCGCGCCGGGCGCCTGCGCCACACCATTCAAGTTCAAGTAAGAGGAAACAGCATCCATGGCACACGAAACGATGAGCTTTCAGGCAGAGGTCAAGCAACTCCTCCACCTGATGATTCATTCGCTCTACAGCAACAAGGAAATCTTCCTGCGCGAACTGGTGTCGAACGCGTCCGACGCGGCCGACAAGCTGCGTTTCGAAGCGCTCGCGAATAACGCGCTGTACGAGAGCGATCCGAACCTGCGTATCCGCATCGGCTTCGACAAGGCCGCGCGCACGATCACGATCGAGGACAACGGCATCGGCATGAGCCGCGACGAGGCGATCGCGAACCTCGGCACGATCGCGCGTTCGGGCACCAGGGAATTCTTCACGAAGCTGTCCGGCGACCAGCAGAAGGACGCCGCGCTGATCGGCCAGTTCGGCGTCGGCTTCTATTCGGGCTTCATCGTCGCCGACAGGATCACCGTCGAGACCCGCCGTGCGGGCCTGCCGGCAAGCGAAGCCGTGCGCTGGGAAAGCGCGGGCGAGGGCGATTTCACGATCGACGCGATCGAGCGCGCGCAGCGTGGCACGACGATCACGCTGCACCTGCGTGAAGGCGAGGACGAACTGCTGTCGTCGCACCGCCTGAAGTCGATCATCCAGAAATATTCCGATCACATCGCGCTGCCGATCCTGATGCAGAAGGAAGAGTGGGATCAGGAAAAGGGCGAGATGGTCCTGAAGGACGAGGACGAAACCGTCAACCAGGCGAGTGCACTGTGGACGCGTTCGAAGAGCGACGTCACCGACGAGCAGTACACGCAGTTCTACCAGCACATCGCGCACGACCACCAGGATCCGCTCACGTGGACGCACAACCGCGTCGAGGGCCGCAGCGAATACACGCAGTTGCTGTTCGTGCCGGCGCACGCGCCGTTCGACCTGTGGAACCGCGACTATCGCGGCGGCCTGAAGCTGTATGTGAAGCGCGTGTTCATCATGGACGACGCCGAGCAGTTGCTGCCGCAATACCTGCGTTTCGTGAAAGGCGTCGTCGATTCGGCCGACCTGCCGCTGAACGTGTCGCGTGAAATCCTGCAGGAAAGCCGCGACGTGAAGGCGATCCGCGAAGGCGTGACCAAGCGTGCGCTGTCGATGCTCGAAGAGCTGGCGAACGCGGAAGAGGATGCCGGCAAGGAGAAGTACAAGACGTTCTGGGGTGCCTTCGGCCAGGTGCTGAAGGAAGGCCTCGGCGAGGATCACGCGAACCGCGAGCGCATCGCGAAGCTGCTGCGCTTCGCATCGACGCATGGCGATACCGACGCGCAGGACGTGTCGCTTGCCGACTACGTGTCGCGCATGAAGCCCGAGCAGAGCAAGATCTACTACGTGACCGCCGATACGTGGCAGGCCGCGAAGAACAGCCCGCATCTCGAAGTGTTCCGCAAGAAGGGCGTCGAGGTGCTGCTGCTGACCGATCGCGTCGACGAATGGATGCTGTCGTTCCTGCATGAATTCGACGGCAAGCCGCTCGCGAGCGTCGCCCGCGGCGATCTCGACCTCGGCGAGCTGAACGACGAGGAAAAGAAGGCGCAGGAGCAGGCGGGCGAGGCGATCAAGCCGGTCGTCGAGAAGATGAAGGAAGCGCTCGGCGACAAGGTGAAGGAAGTGCGCGTCACGTTCCGGCTGACCGATTCGCCGTCGTGTCTCGTCGCGGACGACAACGACATGAGCGGCTACCTGCAGCGGATGCTGAAGGCGGCCGGTCAGAATGCGCCGGCGATGCAGCCGATTCTCGAGATCAATCCCGAGCACGCGCTCGTGAAGCAGCTGAATGCCGACAGCGCCAATTTCGGCGACTGGTGCCATCTGCTGTTCGATCAGGCGTTGCTGGCCGAAGGCGGGATGCTCGACGATCCGGCGAGCTTCGTGAAGCGGACCAACGCGCTGCTGCTGTCGCGCACCGCGTGAACGTGCGGATGCGATTCGACGGCGCACAGGCGGGCTGGCGCGACACGCCCCGGCCCGGCTGCACGCTCGACCAGCGCGACTGGCTGACGCGCGGCGGCTCGCTGACCGCGCACCTCGCGCGGCTCGGCGGCGTGAAGGTGCGCGTGACGCGCGAGGCCGTCGATTGCCCGTGGTTCGACGAGCCGGCGGCGCTCGACAGCGCGCCGCGCGCGCCGATGTGGGTGCGCGAGGTGATCCTGTCGGTCGACGGCACGCCGTACGTCGCCGCGCACAGCATCGCGCCGCTCGCGGCCAGCAAGGGAGTCTGGCAGGCGATGCGGCGGCTGCGCACGCGACCGCTCGCGGAGCTGCTGTACAGCGATCCGCAGGTCGAGCGCTCGGCGCTTGTCAGCCGGCGCGTGATCGCCGGGCATCCGCTGTACGCGCTCGCAAGCCATGCGCTCGCGGGCGAGCGGGCGCCGCATGCGTTTGCCGCGCGGCGTTCGGTGTTCCAGCGTCACGGCAAGCCGTTGATGGTCACCGAATGCATGCTGCCCGCGCTGTGGCGTCATCTCGATGCGCACGGCGACGGGCCGCGATCCGTCGGGCCGCGCGCAGGCGTGTGATGCTGCAAGGCTTTGCGCCGGTCGTCGGGCCGAATACGCATACGATGATTCTCGGCAGCTTTCCGGGCGAGGCGTCGCTCGATGCCGCGCAGTATTACGCGCATCCGCGCAATCAGTTCTGGCGGCTGTTGGGCGCGGTGCTCGACGAGCCCGGACTGCACGAGCTTGCGTATGACGCGCGGCTCGAGCGTGTGCTGTCGCACGGCATCGGCATCTGGGATGTGCTCGATGCCTGCCACCGCGAAGGCAGTCTCGATTCCGCGATCCGCCATGCGAAACCGAACGACTTCGCGTCGTTGCGCGAGCATGCGCCGCTGCTGAAGAAGGTGTGTTTCAACGGGAAGACGGCGGGGCGGTTTGCCGACGTGATCGGGCAGGCCGGGTATGACACGCTCGTGCTGCCGTCGTCGAGCCCGGCGAACGCGATGTTGTCGTTCGAGCAGAAGCTGGTGCAGTGGCGGGCGATACCCGATTGACGCCGAATCGAGCGGCGGCGGCGTCCATTGCCCCCGACGCACACCTACTTGTCCTTTCCCCATCGCCACCGGGGTTTTTCGCCCTTGAGCCAGCACACGACGGTCAATAGCGCGATCAGCATCACGATGCACGCACCGTACGCGACCGGCGACCGGTGCGGCGGTGCCAGCCACGCGCTCGCGATGATCCCGATCACGAACAGCAGCAGCACGACCCACCCTTGCCACGCGACCGGCAACCCCCATCCCCAGCCGTAGCGTTTCGCCGGAAACCAGATCTTCTTGCCGTTCGAGGTCATGTGATTCCTCGTCGTCAGTGGTAGTCGCTTTCCCGCTGGTGGCGGACTGCAAGGATCGTCACCGTTTGGCCGTCGTCGATCTCGAACAATGCGACGTAGCCGGATGCGCCGAATGGAATGATCAGTTCCCGGAGAAACGGCATGGACGGATGAACTTTGCGGCAGGTGAACGGCGACGATTCAAGCGTGGCGATTCCTGACGCAATGGCTGACAACGCGCGTTCAGCCCGTTCGACCTCCGCATCGTCACGGTCGACGACGAAAGCATAAAGCCGGTCCAGGTCGTCCGATGCGTCGGACGTAAAGCGAACCGTATAGGTCATCGAGTCTGCCGCTTCCTGTCACGCAGCGTATCGAGTCGTCGACCCAGCCGTTCCAGCACTTCGGACGAAGAGACATACTCGCCGGTCCGTCGAGCTTCATCCCGTGATGCAATGCCGCGCGCAATGAATTCGCTTTGGAGCCGTCGACGTTCGATGCCTTCGCGAATCGATTGCTCGACGAAGCTCGACAGTGATTCGCCTTCCTGAAGGACATTCTCTGCGGCATCGCGCAATTCCGGCTCGACCCGGATAGATGGAAAAGTCGCAGTTTTCATCGTGATCTCTTTTGCGTCGCAATTGCGATACATTATCCCGCGTGCCCCTGTCGCCTGCAAGTCGCCCGAATGGCCAGCCGACGAGCCGCGCACTCCTCCGACGGTCCGGCGCCCCACCAATGCTATCCTCTCGTCCGCTTATCCAGCATCACCCAGCGAGATTCAACATGACCCGACTGATCAAGCGCGCGTCCGCCGAGGCGCGCGCGTTCAAGCAACGCAAGCCGTCCGCGTACAACGGTTCCGAAAAGCTCCAGCCACCGCGCGTGAAGCGCCGCCCGGAGATCGACGAACACGACGACGTGCCCGTCCTCGACGCACCGCGCAAGCCGCGTTTCGCGCCCGTCACGTTCTCTGAAGAGCGCGGCGTGCGCTTCCTGCACTTCGGCACCGAATGGGTGCAGGGCGCGATGCGGATCTCCAAGCCGCTGCATATCGAACTCGAGTACGCGCAGCAGATGATGGCGTGGCTGCTGTTCCTCGAAACGCCCGAGCGGATCGTCCAGCTCGGGCTTGGCACCGGTGCGCTGACGAAGTTCTCGCACCGCTTCCTGCCGCACGCGAAGGTCGAGGCGGTCGAACTGAACCCGGCCGTGATCGTCGCGGCGCGCACGATGTTCGCGCTGCCGCCCGACGACGCACGCCTCGTCGTGCATGAAGCCGACGCATGGGACTTCGTCAACGACGCGGCCAATCGCGGCACGACGGGCGCGCTTCAGATCGACCTGTACGATGCGACCGCGCGCGGCCCGGTGCTCGACAGCGTCGCGTTCTACCGTGCGGTGCGCGGCTGCCTCGCGGATGCGGGCATCGCGACGATCAACCTGTTCGGCGACCATCCGAGTTTCGTGCGCAACATGAAGCACCTGAACGCGGCGTTCGACCACCGCGTGATCGCGCTGCCGGAAGTGCACGATGGCAACCGGATCGCGATCGCGTTCTCGGGCCCGGCGCTCGACGTGCCGTATGCGCAACTGGAAGCCCGCGCGAAGCTGATCGAGGACACGCTGAAGCTGCCCGCGCGCAAGTGGGTGAAAGCTTTGAAAGAAACGACGGGCGCACGCGAATCCTCGTTCGCGATCTGACGCTCGCGCGCCGGCCGCATGCCGGTGCAACCGCATGACTAGGGGCGGATCACCTCGGGTTCGCCCCCGCTTGACCGCGCGCTCGCGGCTCCTATACTGGCGCGAAGCCAGGGGAGCCGCAGCTTACCCGTTTTGTCGCTCCTCTCGCCGCCGTACCCGCTCAACAAGATCGATAACCGGGAAAGATGAGGAGACGTCATGGCTCACGATGCCGACGCCAATCGGGCCGCCAAGCGCTGGCTCTGGCTGCTGGTGGTGCCGCTGATCGCGATGGTCTGGGTGCCGTCGTACAGCAAGATCGAACCGCAATGGTTGGGTTTTCCGTTCTTCTATTGGTACCAGTTGCTCTGGGTGTTCATTAGCGCGGTGATCACCGCGTTCGTGTATCACAAGACCAAGAACGCGTGGAAGGCGAACGGCACGCAAGGAGGTGCGCGATGAATCTCGGCGCTACCTTCGTATTCGTTCTCCTGTTCATCGGCGTCACGGTCCTCGGTTTTCTCGCCGCGAACTGGCGGCGCGGCGATCTCGCCCATCTCGACGAATGGGGCCTCGGCGGTCGCCGCTTCGGCACGATCGTCACATGGTTCCTGCTCGGAGGCGATCTCTACACGGCCTATACGTTCGTCGCGGTGCCCGCGCTCGTGTTCGGTGCCGGCGCGATGGGCTTCTTTGCACTGCCGTACACGATCCTGATCTACCCGTTCGCGTTCGTCGTGTTCCCGAAACTGTGGAGCATCGCCAAGCGTCACGGCTACGTGACGGCAGCCGATTTCGTCAACGCACGCTACGGCAGCCGGATGCTCGCGCTCGCGATCGCGGTGACGGGCATCGTCGCGACGATGCCGTACATCGCGCTGCAGCTCGTCGGCATCGAAGTGGTGATCGGTGCGCTCGGTTTCGACACGACCGGCTTCGTCGGCGACCTGCCGCTCATCATCGCATTCGCGATTCTTGCCGCGTACACGTACACGTCGGGGCTGCGCGCGCCGGCGATGATCGCGATTGTGAAGGACATCCTGATCTACATCACGATCGCCGCGGCGATCATCGTGATCCCCGCGAAGCTCGGTGGCTTCGGCCACATCTTCGCGGCGGTGCCGCCCGCGAAGCTGCTGCTCAAGGCGCCTGATGCGATGAGCCTGAACGGCTACAGCGCGTACGCGACCCTCGCGATCGGCTCGGCGCTCGCGCTGTTCCTGTATCCGCACTCGGTCACGGCGATCCTGTCGTCGTCGTCGGGCAACACGATCCGCCGCAACATGGCGATGCTGCCCGCGTATTCGTTCGTGCTCGGCCTGCTTGCGCTGCTCGGCTACATGGCGCTCGCATCCGGCGTGAAGGACATGCCTCAGTACGCGCCGTACTTCAAGGCGTTCGGCCCGAACTTCGCGGTGCCCGCGCTGTTCCTCAACTACTTCCCGTCGTGGTTCGTCGGCGTCGCGTTCGCGGCGATCGGCATCGGCGCGCTGGTGCCGGCGGCGATCATGTCGATCGCCGCCGCGAACCTGTACACGCGCAACATTCACCGCGAGTTCGTGAACCGCAACATGACGCACGAGCAGGAGACGCACGTCGCGAAGCTTGTGTCGCTGATCGTGAAGGTCGGCGCGGTCGCGTTCATCCTCGGGCTGCCGCTGACCTATGCGATTCAGCTGCAACTGCTCGGCGGGATCTGGATCATCCAGACGCTGCCGGCGATCGTGCTCGGCCTGTACACGCGCGTGCTCGACCATCGCGGCCTGCTGGTCGGCTGGGCCGCGGGCATCGTGTGCGGCACGTGGATGGCGATCTCGCTGAAGCTGGCCGGCTCGATCTTCACGATCCACCTGTTCGGCCTCGCGATTCCGGGCTACGCGGCGGTGTGGTCGCTGATCGTGAACCTGGTGGTGTCGGTGGTGGTGAGCGTGCTGGTGCGTGTGATGGGCATGGCGCATGCGGAGGACCGCACGCGGCCGGAGGATTATCTCGACGTCGTCGAGAGCTGATCGGCCCGCCTTCTGTTGCAGTTTCGACACGACGCCCGCGACGCAAGTCGCGGGCGTTTTGCTTGGTGCGCGGGTGTTACTGGCCCGCGCGCTTCGCGAGAGCGTCGCGTTGCGACAGGTCCTCGACGTTGACCATCCAGTGCACGCCGAAACGGTCCTTCGCCATCCCGAAGCCGAGCGCCCAGAACGTCTTGCCGAACGGCATCGTCACTTCGCCGCCGTCGGCGAGCGCATCGAACAGCTTCCGGCCTTCGTCGACCGTTGCCGGGTTCAGCGACAGCGAATAGCCCGCGTGCGCGCCACCGCTCGGCTGGCTGCAGTCGCCGTCCGAGCACATGATCATCGAGTCGCCGATCGTGAAGCTCGCATGCATCACCTTGTCGCCCATCTCCGGCGACATCGGGTAATCGGGGTTCGGCGGCGCATCCTTGAAGTGCATCTTGAACATCGTCTTCGCGCCGAGCGCCTTTTCGTAGAACTGAAGGGCTTCTTCCGCGCGGCCGTAGAACGTCAGATACGGTTGGACTTGCATCGTTGTCTCCTGTGGTCCGGGCAGGCACGTCGGCGCCGGCTCGGGTACATCCAAGATTGACCGGGAAGAGCGCACCGGGACGCGGCCGGCGCACTCGTGACGTGGATTGTAGTGCGCGCGCTTGACGGTGGAATGAAAAATAAAACGGCCGCGAACACAGGGTTCGCGGCCGTCGGCGATGCCTGCTGACGCCTGTTGTCAGTGCTGCTGACAGCTCAACTGACAGCGGCAGGCGCGGGCTGCACGATTCAGCGCAGCGCGTCGATCAGCTTCTCGAGCTTCACCGCGTCGGCGGCGAACACGCGAATACCTTCGGAAAGTTTTTCCGTCGCCATCGCTTCGTCGTTCAACTGGAAGCGGAACGATGCCTCGTCGATCGCGACGCGCTCGGTCGGCTTGTCGTGCAGCGCGTCCGGCGACAGCTTGCGCGTCACCGTGTCGGTGCTGTCCTGCAGTTTCTGCAGCAAATCGGGGCTGATCGTCAGCAGGTCGCAGCCCGCGAGCTCGGTGATCTGGCTCGTCGTGCGGAAGCTCGCGCCCATCACTTCGGTGTGGTAGCCGAACGTCTTGTAGTACGTGTAGATGCGACGTACCGACTGCACACCCGGATCGTTCGCGCCGCCGTTCTTCGCTTCATCCCAGTCGGCGCCGGCCTGCTTCTTGTACCAGTCGTAGATGCGGCCGACGAACGGCGAGATCAGCTGCGCGCCGGCTTCCGCGCACGCGGCGGCCTGCACCAGCGAGAAAAGCAGGGTCATGTTGCACTTGATCCCTTCCTTCTGCAGCACTTCTGCCGCGCGAATGCCTTCCCACGTCGACGCGAGCTTGATCAGGATGCGCTCGCGGCCGATGCCGGCGGCTTCGTACAGTTTGATGAGTTCGCGACCCTTGTCGATCGAGCGCTGCGTGTCGAACGACAGGCGCGCGTCGACCTCGGTCGACACGCGGCCCGGGATCAGCTTCAGGATCTCGGTGCCGAACGCGATCAGCAGGCGGTCGATGATGAAGTCGGTGCTTTCGTTGCGATGATCGCGGACGGTTTTCTCGAGGATCGGCTTGTACGCATCCTTCTGGACGGCCTTCAGGATCAGCGACGGGTTCGTGGTCGCGTCCTGCGGCTTGTACTGCGCAAGCTGCTGGAAATCGCCCGTGTCGGCGACGACGGTCGTGTACTGCTTCAGCTGGTCGAGTGCGGTAGTCATGGCGATTCGGGAGGAGGGCGCGGGGCGCCGGGGTTCTCACGGGCCGCGCGAGCGCGGCAGCGAAGCGAGGCGGCGCGGGCACCGCCTCCGAGCCATCATTTTAGGCCCGATTCGTGTCGTGCACGTTTTGGCCTGCCGCCGGTGCGGCAGGCCCCCGCTATACGGGGCTAGGCGGGACGCCGGGCGTTCAGGATCACCTGTGTGACGATCCCCGCGACGAGTCCCCAGAACGCCGAGCCGATCGACAGCAGCGTGAGGCCCGAAGCCGTGACCATGAACGTGACCAGCGCGGCTTCGCGCTGCTTCGCGTCCTGCATCGCGTTCGCGAGCCCGCTCATGATCGAGCCGAACAGCGCGAGCGCGGCGACCGATACGACGAGCGCCTTCGGCAGCGCGGCGAACAGCGCCGCGATCGTCGCGCCGAAGATCCCGGCGATCAGATAGAAGGTGCCGCACCACACGGCGGCCGTGTAGCGCTTCGCGTGATCTTCATGTGCTTCGGGGCCCGTGCAGATCGCGGCCGTGATCGCCGCGAGGTTCACGCCGTGCGAGCCGAAGGGCGCAAGCAGCAGCGATGCGAGGCCGGTGGTCGCGATCAGCGGCGATGAAGGCGTCTGATAGCCGTCCGCGCGCAGCACCGCGATGCCCGGCACGTTCTGCGACGCCATCGCGACGACGAACAGCGGAACGCCGATGCTGACGATCGACGCGATCGAGAAGGCGGGCATCGTGAACACGGGCTGCGCGAGCGCGATGTGGAAATGGCTGAAGTCGAGCAGGCCGAGGCCGCCGGCCACCGCGGTGCCGACGATCAGCGTCGTGACGATCGCGTAGCGCGGCGCGAGCCGCTTGACGATCAGGTACGTGAAGAACATCGCGAGCACGAGTGCCGTCTGGAACTGCGCGGCGCGGAAGATCTCGATGCCGATCTCGAACAGGATGCCCGCGAGCAAGGCGGCTGCGATGCCGGCCGGGATCCTCCGCATCAGCGTGTCGAACAGGCCGCTCACACCGACGGCCGTCAGCAGCAGCGCGCATACGACGAATGCGCCGATCGCCTCCGGGTAGGGCACGCCAGGCAGCGACGCGATCAGCAGCGCGGCGCCGGGCGTCGACCACGCGACGACCACCGGTGCGCGAAAGCGCAGCGACAGCCCGATCGTCGTCAGCGCCATGCCGATCGACAGCGCCCAGATCCACGACGAGATCTGCGCGTCGCTCAGGTGTGCGGCGCGGCCGGCCTGGAACATCAGCACGAGCGAGCTCGTGTAGCCCGTCATCATCGCGACGAAGCCGGCGACGAGCGCGGACACGGACGTATCGTTGAAAAAGCGGCGGCCGCCGGCGCGGCCAGCGCTCGCGGTGGGCGAGGGATTCATGCTATCTCCGGAGGGAGGCCGCTCGGACGCGGCCTTCGTGTCTGCAGGGCGGGTTCGTTATTTGCTGAGTGCGCGCATCGCGGTTTCGAGGCCCGCGAGCGTAAGCGGATACATGCGCTGGCCGAGCAGGTCGCGGATCACCGCGACCGATTGCCGGTATTCCCATAGCCGCTCGGGCTCGGGGTTCAGCCATGCATGATGGGGAAACTGGTCGGCGAGGCGCCGCAGCCACACGGCGCCGGCCTCCTGATTGTTGTATTCGACCGAGCCGCCGGGCTGCAGCACCTCGTACGGGCTCATCGTCGCGTCGCCGACGAAGATCAGCTTGTAGTCCGGCGTGAACTTGTGCAGCACGTCCCACGTCGCGGTGCGCTCCGAGTGACGGCGGCGGTTGTTCTTCCACAGATGGTCGTACACGCAGTTGTGGAAATAGTAGAACTCCAGGTGCTTGAACTCGGCCTTTGCGGCGGAGAACAGCTCCTCGGTGCGCTTGATGTGGTCGTCCATCGAGCCGCCGACGTCGAGCAGCATCAGCACCTTCACGTTGTTGTGCCGCTCGGGCACCATCTGCAGGTCGAGCCAGCCGGCGTTCGCTGCCGTGCTGCGGATCGTGCCGGGCAGGTCGAGCTCTTCGGCAGCGCCTTCGCGCGCGAAGCGGCGCAGGCGCCGCAACGCGACCTTGATGTTGCGCGTGCCGATCTCGACCGAATCGTCATAGTCGCGAAATGCGCGGGCCTCCCACACCTTGACCGCGGTGCGGTTGCCGTTCGACGGGCCGCCGATGCGCATGCCTTCGGGGTTGTAGCCGCCGTGCCCGAACGGCGACGTGCCGCCGGTGCCGATCCACTTGTTGCCGCCTTCGTGGCGCTCCTTCTGCTCGTCGAGCAGTTCCTTCAGGCGCTCCATCAGCTTGTCGAGCCCGCCCATCGCGTCGATCTGCGCCTTTTCCTCCGGCGACAGCTCGCGCTCGAGGCGCTTCTCGAGCCAGTCGAGCGGAATGTCGAACGCTTCGGACGGCAGCGCGGACACGCCATGGAAATATGCGCCGAACGCCTGGTCGAACTTGTCGAAATACTGCTCGTCCTTGACGAGCGTCATCCGCGCGAGGAAGTAGAACGCGTCGATCGACGGCGAGATCAGCCCGGCCTTCAGCGATTCGAGCAGCGTCAGGTATTCCTTCACCGAGACGGGCAGCTTGGCTGCGCGCAGCGCGTAGAAGAAATTGAGCAGCATGGCCGGGCCTTCGCGGGTGGGTTACCGGTTGTGCCGGTTCATGTAGACGAGCCGCTCCAGCAGGCTCAGATCCTGCTCGTTCTTCAGCAGCGCGCCCGCGAGCGGCGGCACGATCTGCTTCGCGTCGGCGCCGCGCAGCGCGTCGGCCGGGATGTTCTCGGCGAGCAGCAGCTTGAGCCAGTCGAGCAGTTCGGACGTCGACGGTTTCTTCTTCAGCCCCGACACGCTGCGCAGTTCGAAGAAGCTTTCGAGCGCCGCACGCAGCAGTTCCTCGCGGATGTTCGGGAAGTGCACGCCGACGATTTTCTGCATCGTCGACGGATCGGGAAACTGGATGTAGTGGAAGAAGCAGCGGCGCAGGAACGCGTCCGGCAGCTCCTTCTCGTTGTTCGACGTGATGATCACGAGCGGGCGGTGCTTCGCGCGCACGGTCTCGCGCGTCTCGTACACGTGAAATTCCATCCGGTCGAGCTCGCGCAGCAGGTCGTTCGGGAATTCGATGTCGGCCTTGTCGATCTCGTCGATCAGCAGCACGCTGGGGTGCTCGGCGTCGAACGCCTGCCACAGCACGCCCTTCACGATGTAGTTCGCGATGTCCTTCACGCGCGCGTCGCCGAGTTGCGAATCGCGCAGCCGCGACACCGCGTCGTATTCGTACAGGCCCTGCTGCGCCTTCGTCGTCGACTTGATGTGCCACTGCAGCAGCGGCATGTCGAGCGCGGCGGCCACTTCCTCGGCGAGCATGGTCTTGCCGGTGCCGGGCTCGCCCTTGATGAGCAGCGGGCGTTGCAGCGTCAGCGCGGCGTTGACTGCGAGCTTGAGGTCGTCGGTGGCAACGTAGTGCGAGGATCCTTCGAAACGCATGGCGGCGCTCTTCTTAATCGCAAAAAAACCCAGTATAAGTCAGAAGGGCTGTCCGGTTCGGCCGGGCCCGCGTATCGTTGCGGGGCTGCGGCGGGGTGGACCGGGGCGCCATATGGACGCGTTCCCCGCCGACGCGGTACAATCTGGCCGTTTTTTTTGGCCTGCGTGGCGATCCGATAAGCAAAACGGCGCGGGCCGTTGCCGCTTCGGCGCCAGTTTCCCCTCAAGCTAGGTTACAAGAGCTATGAACAAATTCGTCGGCAAACACGTCGTTGTCGCAGCGCTCGTGGCGCTCGCGGGCAGCGCGCAGGCGGCCGGTGTGGTCGGCAACCCGAAGGACGGGGCGGGCAAGGCCGCCATGTGCATCGGTTGCCACGGCATCCAGGATTACCGCGCAGCCTATCCGGAGGTCTACCGGGTACCCGTCCTCGGCGGCCAGAACCAGCAATACCTCGAGAACGCGCTGAAGTCCTATCGCAAGAAGGATCGTCACTTCCCGTCGATGAACGCGATCGCCGGTTCGCTGACGGACCAGGACATCGCCGATCTGGCAGCCTACTACGCTGCCCAGAAGGCGGACTCGAAGGACAATCCCTACAAGTAAAGCGCGCGCCGCCAATCTCGCCGGCGGGACAGGAGCATTCATGAACAACGCATTCAAGACGGCGGCGGTTGCACTGGCGGCCGGCCTCGCGATCGGTACCGCGCATGCGGCGGACACGTCGAAGGGCAAGGATCTGGTTGAATCGCACAACTGCGCGGCCTGCCACGGCGCGCAACTGAACCAGCCGATCAACGCCGAATATCCGCGCCTCGCGGGCCAGCACGCCGACTACCTCGTGTGGGCGATGCGCCAGTACCAGATGGGCCTGACCAACCCGCTGCTCGGTCGCAACAACGCGATCATGCAGGCACAGGTCCAGAACCTGTCGGTCAGCGACATGAAGGACATCGCGGCCTACATCGAGTCGCTCAAGGGCGACCTCGTGTTCAAGAAGTAAGCGCGACGGGCCTCGCCGGCCCGCGCAGCAAGGATGCCCCGCCACGGCGGGGTATTTTTTTGTCCGCGTTGTTTGTCCGCAGTCAGGCACGGCAGCGGCACTCAGTCGCGCGATGCGCGACGCAGGATGCGTTGCAGGTACGCGTCCGTGTCGGGCGGCGTGCCGGTGCGCTGCGCTTCCCAGATTGTCTCGCCGAGGCATTCCATGATCACGTGCTGCGCTTCGTGAGTCGAGTCGAGCTTCGCGGCCAGCTTGTCGTGCGCGGCGCGGATGCCGGGCGGCTGGTCGATCGACAGCTGCTCGCTGATCGCGAGGTGCATCGACAGGTGCAGGAACGGGTTCGTGCGGCCTTCCTCGGGCGTGTAGTTGCGCGCGGCGGCGCCGTCGGCGTCCGCGAGGTCGGCGTGGTATTCGGGGTGCTCGACGATCCAGTCGGCCGCCATCGCTTCCAGCGGCGTCAGGATCTCGCCGGCGCGCTGCTTGCGCCAGGTTTCGGTGAAAAAGCGGCGGACTTCGTCGCGACTCGGATTGAACATGGTGGGGAAACGTCGTGATTCGGGCGGCGTCATGCCGCGTCGGGCATTGTACGCCGGGTCGGCGCGCGGTGCTGGCGGCGGCTGCGCCGCGCAATGGGTAAGCGCCGACTAGGCTGCCGGCCGCCGCGCCGCTACACTCCCACGACATCCGTCGTTGCGCTCGCGCCGTTTCCTCATGTCCGCTACCGCCCGCTCACCGTCCTCCGCGCTGCAAGGCGCGCTCTACGTCGCACTGTCCGCCGTCGCGTTCGGCGCGATGGCGATCTTCGGCCGCTATGCCTATGCGGCAGGCGTCGACGTGCTCGGCTTGCTGATCGTGCGCTTCGCGATCGGCGGCGCGGTGCTCGCCGCGATTGCCCGCCACCGCCGCGTCGCATGGCCGCGCGGCCGCGCGCTCGTGCCGCTCGTCGCGATGGGGGCGCTCGGCTACGTCGGACAGTCGTTCTGCTACTTCAGCGCGCTCCAGCATGCGCAGGCGAGCCTCGTCGCGCTGCTGCTGTACCTGTATCCGGCCTTCGTCACGCTGCTGGCCGCGTGGTGGCTCGGCGAGCGGCTCACGCGCGCGAAGGCCGTCGCGCTCGTGCTCTGCGTCGCGGGTTCCGCGCTGATGGTCGGCGGCGGTCACGGCGAGCCGCTCGGCATCGCGCTCGCGCTGGCGGCCGCAGTGATCTATTCGCTGTACATCGTCGGCGGCACGAAGGCGACGCGCGGCGTCGATCCGCTCGCGACCACCGCGATCATCTGCCTGTCGGCGACCGCCACGCTCCTCGCGATCGCGCTCGTGCGGACCACGATGTTAGGCGCGCCGCCGCGCTGGCCGGTGACGGCCGGTGGCTGGGCGGCGATGCTCGCGATCGCGCTGGTGTCGACGGTCGCGGCGATGCTCGCGTTCTTCGCCGGGCTCGAGCGGCTGGGCGCGGCCCGCACGTCGATGCTGTCGACGCTCGAGCCGGTCGTGACGGTCGCGCTCGCGGCACTCCTGTTCGGCGAAGCGCTGTCGCCGCTGCAGTGGGCGGGCGGCGTCGCGATTCTCGCGGCGGTGCTGGCGCTCGTGCGCGCGGGCGGTGCGGCAGCCGACGACGCGACCGCGACATCGAACGCATAGCGGGAAAAGGAAAAGGGAAGGGCAACACCGCAGGCGCCGCTGCGGCGCGTCAGCCTGCCGGCGGTCACTCGTTCGGCGGCGGCGTCTTCGGCCTGAATTCGCACAGCGGCTCGATTGCGCAATGCCAGCATTCAGGCTTGCGTGCCTTGCACACATAGCGGCCGTGCAGGATCAGCCAGTGATGCGCGTCCTGCAGGAATTCTTTCGGCGTGAACTTCTCCAGCGCGGTCTCGACGGCCTTCACGTCCTTGCCCGGGGCGAGCCCCGTGCGGTTCGCGACGCGGAAGATGTGCGTGTCGACCGCGATCGTCGGATGACCGAACGCGGTGTTCAGCACGACGTTCGCGGTCTTGCGGCCGACGCCCGGCAGGCTTTCGAGCGCTTCGCGATCGGCCGGCACCTCGCCGTCGTAGCGCTCGAGCAGGATCCGGCACGTCGCTACGACGTTCTTCGCCTTGGTCCGGTACAGGCCGATCGTCTTGATGTAGTCGGTGACGCCTTCTTCACCGAGCGCGACGATTTGTCGCGGAGTGTTCGCAACCGGAAACATCTTCCGCATCGCCTTGTTGACCGACACGTCGGTCGCCTGGGCGGACAGCATCACCGCGATCAGCAACTCGAACGGCGTCGTGTATTCGAGCTCGGTTGTCGGATGCGGATTGAGGCTTTGCAGCGTTTCGTAGATCGCGCGTCGTTTGCTGGCGTTCATGGCGTGTCGTGGTCGGGCGGCGTGGATGTGCCGCTCTGGTCGTCGCGGCCTTCGGCGTCGCGCCGCGCCTGCTGCTCGGCGAGTCGCTTGCGGCGCGCTTCGGCCGCATCGATCTGGGCCTGCACGGCCGTGCTCACGCCTTCGGTGTTTTTCGGCCCGGCGCCTTGCGCGGACAGCTCTTCCTTCTTCTTGCGTGCGCGTTCGAGCGCGGCGGCGATGATCGCGCGTTTCTTTGCGTCGGCGTCGTCGGCCGGGGCGGCGCTCGGCGCGGTCGGCTGCGTGTCGGGCTGTCCGGCATCCGGCGCGGGCTTCGCCGCGCGACGTGCGGCGGCGCGCGCTTCGGCGGCCTCGCGGTCGCGGCGCTGGCGCGCGAGCCGGCGGTCGTGGCGTTCGCGTGCGGCGTCCGCCTGCGCCTGCGACCACGCATCCCACCCGGTGCGATCGCCGGTCACGGGCACCATCGCGATGCAGTCGACCGGGCACGGCGGCACGCACAGGTCGCAGCCGGTACACAGCGACTCGACGATCGTGTGCATTTGCTTCGGTGCACCGACGATCGCGTCGACCGGGCACGCCTGCATGCACAGCGTGCAGCCGATGCACAGGCTCTCGTCGATGAAGGCGACTGCGCGGGGATGTTCGCTGCCGTTGACGGGGTTCAGCGGGATCACGGGCTTGCCGAGCAGGCTGGCGAGGCGTGCAATGCCTTCGGCGCCGCCGGGCGGGCACTGGTTGTAGTTCGCGTCGCCGGCGGCGATGGCGTCGGCGTACGGACGACAACCGTTATAGCCGCACTTCGTGCATTGCGTCTGGGGAAGCAGATCTTCGATGCGATCCGCGAGGGTCTTGGAATCGGTCACGGTGACAACGGGCGCTGCGGCGCCGACTGGCTTTCGGCCGCGTCTGGCGCGGCCGGAAAGGTTTGCCAAAGCTCGATTATCGCCGATTTCCCGCATTGCGCTGGACGCCGTCTGTGCGCATAATCAAACCGCTTTTTTGCAGGGGCTCAGCAGGAGGGCGGCCGCATGCGGCGCGCCCGTTCCACGGCAGTCGGCGCCAAGGCGGTGGGGGTGCCGGTCCGGATCACGCGGCTCACATAGCAAAACGCCACCATGAATCAGCCAAAAATCAAAAGAGATCCTGAAGGTACGCGCCGCCGCATTCTGATGGCGGCAGCCGAAGAGTTCGCGAGTGGGGGGCTGTTCGGCGCGCGCGTCGACCAGATCGCCCGCCGGGCCGAAACCAACGAGCGGATGCTCTATTACTACTTCGGCAGCAAGGAGCAGCTGTTTACGGCCGTGCTCGAACACGCGTTCTCCGCACTGACCGAGGCCGAGCGCGTGCTCGATCTCGATGGCGTTGCGCCCGTCGAAGCCGTCACGCGGCTCGCGCATTTCGTGTGGGATTACTACCGCGATCATCCGGAGTTGCTGAGGCTCATCAACAACGAGAATCTGCACGAAGCGCGCTACCTGCACAAGTCGACGCGGATCCGCGAAATGATGTCGCCGATCGTCGCGAAGCTGGGCAACGTGCTGATGCGCGGCCAGAAGGCCGGGCTGTTTCGCAGCGACGTCGATCCGCTGCGCTTCTACGTGACGCTGTCGGGGCTCGGCTACTACATCGTGTCGAACCGCTTCACGCTCGCCGCGACGCTCGGCCGCGACTTCAGCGAGGCCGACGAGCGCTCGGAGATGGTCAGGATGAACACCGAGGTACTGCTCGCGTATCTGCTGCGGCGCTGAGCCGCCGAACTGCACCAACTGCGATCGCTGAATGAAAAA
Organism: Burkholderia sp. Bp9016; assembly: GCF_003857765.1. NCBI lineage: Bacteria > Pseudomonadati > Pseudomonadota > Betaproteobacteria > Burkholderiales > Burkholderiaceae > Burkholderia > Burkholderia sp. Bp9016. The sequence goes on along the minus strand of NZ_QTPY01000009.1, from coordinate 118,082 downwards.
ACGCCGCCGTGCGTAAGCAACGGCGGTGTTTTTTTATCCGAACGCGGTGCGTCAGGCGGCCTTGCGTGCGCGAGCCGGTTTGGCGCGCGTGCTGCCTGCGCGTTTCGCAGCGGGTGCGGTCTTCGCGGCTGCCGTCCTGGCGGGGGCGACCGTCGCGGCCGGTGCCTTCGCGCGCGTGCGCTTCGCAGCGGTGACGGTGGCGGTGGCGCGCGTTGCCGTTTCTGCCTGCGGCTGGCTGATCGGCAGCGTGGCGACGGGGGCTGCTACCGGTGCGTCGGCGGGCGCCTTCGTCGCGCCGTTCTTCGGTTCCGGTGCATGCTCGCGGATGAAGTCGCGCAGTTGCGGATAGATGATCGTGCGCCAGCGGCGACCTGAGAAGATCCCGTAGTGGCCGCACTTCTCGGCGGTCAGGCTGCGGCGGTCGTCTTGCGGAATGCCCGTGCACAGCTCGTGCGCGACGTGTGTCTGGCCGCTGCCCGAGATGTCGTCGAGTTCGCCTTCGATCGTCATCAGTGCGGTGTGCTTGATGTCCTGCGGACGCACGCGCTCGCCTTCGACGTCCCACGTGCCTTCCGCAAGCAGGAATTCCTGGAACACGACGCGGATCGTCTCGAGGTAATACTCGGCGGCCATGTCGAGCACCGCGTTGTATTCGTCGTAGAAGCGGCGGTGCGCTTCGGCGTCGTCCTCGTCGCCGCGCAGCAGGCTCTGGTAGAAATCCCAGTGCGATTGTGCGTGCCGCTCCGGGTTCATCGCGACGAAGCCCGTGTGCTGCAGGAAGCCCGGATACACCTGACGGCCTTCGCCCGGATAATTCGCGGGCACCGTATGGATCACGTTGTTCTCGAACCACGCGGTCGAGTGTTGTGTCGCAAGCGAATTCACCGACGTCGGGCTGCGGCGCGCGTCGATCGGGCCGCCCATCATCGTCATCGTGAGCGGCGTGTCCTCGCCGCGGCTCGCCATCAGCGAGATCGCCGCGAGCACCGGCACCGTCGGCTGGCACACCGAGATCACGTGCAGGTTGCGCGCGCCGATGTGACGGATGAACTCCTGGATATACGCGATGTAGTCGTGCAGGTGGAACGGGCCTGTCTCGACCGGCACCATCCGCGCATCGATCCAGTCGGTGATGTACACCTTGTGATCCTGCAGCAGCGTGCGCACGGTGTCGCGCAGCAGCGTCGAGTGGTGGCCCGACAGCGGCGCGCAGACCAGCACGACCGGCTCGTCCTTCAGTTGCGTGACGGCGTCGGCGTCGTCCGAATAGCGTTTGAAACGCAGCAGGCGGCAGAACGGCTTCTCGACGATCGTCTGCTCGACGATCGGGATGTTGTGGCCGTCCTTGACGATCTGGTGAATGTTGAATTCGGGCTTCTCGTAGTCCTTGCCGAGCCGGTATATCAGCTCGTACGCGGCGGCCATGCGCGGCGCGCCGGGCATCAGCGAGAACGGGCTGGACGGGTTGGCGAACGACTTGGAGGCAGCCTGGGCCCAGGCCGTGAGCGGACTCAGCATGGCCCGCTGGAATTCGTGCAGTTGGTAAAGCATGCAGACTACTCCCGCGTGGGGGGACGGTGCGCAGGGCGGCTTGGGGTGTCGCCGCGTGCCGTGTGGGTCAGCGGCCGGCCATGTTGCACTGCGGCCGGACAATCGCGTCGATCATATCGGACAACGATCGGTGTTGCAATGCAACATTTCCCCGATTTTTCATCAAAGTTTTGCGAATTGACGTTCTCTGACGAAGCTGTCCTGGCGCCGCTCAGCGCCCCGTCGCCACGGCCGGCACGGGCTGGCCGGCCGCGCGGGCCATTGCCTCTTCGTGGTGCATCAGGTTCATCGCGGTATGCACGAGCGCGACGTGCGAGAACGCCTGCGGGAAATTGCCGACGAGCCGCCCGCCGACCGGGTCGTACTCCTCGGCGAGCAGCCCGAGGTCGTTCGACAGCGCGAGCAGCCGGCTGAACAGCCGGTGAGCGTCGTCGATCCGGCCGAGCAGCGCGTAGTTGTCGACCAGCCAGAAGCTGCACGCGAGAAACGTGCCTTCGCCGGGGGGCAGGCCGTCGTCGTACTCGGTGGTGCGGTAGCGCATCACCAGCCCGTCGTGCAGCAATTCCCGCTCGATCGCCGCCACCGTGCCGACGATGCGCGGGTCTTCCGGCGGCAGGAAGCCGAGCAGCGGCATCATCAGCACGCTCGCGTCGAGCTCGTCGCTGCCGTAGCTCTGTGCAAACGCCTGTTTGCCTTCGTGCCATGCGTTGTCGCATACGTCCGCGTGGATGCGGTCGCGCAGCGCGCGCCAGCGGTCGAGCGACGCGGGCAGGCGGAACATCTCGGCCGACTTGATCGCGCGGTCGAACGCGACCCACGCCATCACCTTCGAGAACGTGAAATGACGGCGGCCGCCGCGCGTTTCCCAGATGCCCTCGTCGGGTTCCTGCCAGATCTTCTCGAGATGGTCGAGCAGCGAGCACTGCACGGACCACACGGTGTCGTCGGCCTGCAGACCGCCTACGCGCGCGAGGTGCAGCGCGGCCATCACTTCGCCGAACACGTCGAGCTGGAGCTGGTTCGCCGCGCCGTTGCCCACGCGCACCGGCTTCGAATCCTGATATCCGGGCAGCCAGTCGAGCTCCATTTCCGGCAGCCGGCGCTCGCCCGCGATCCCGTACATGATCTGGATCTGCTCGGGCGAGCCGGCCATCACGCGGCCGAGCCAGGTGCGCCACGCGCGCGCCTCGTCGTAGTAGCCGCCGCGCATCAGCGCGAGCAGCGTGATCGTCGCATCGCGCAGCCAGCAATAGCGGTAGTCCCAGTTCCGGTTGCCGCCGATCTTCTCGGGCAAGGACGTGGTGGGCGCGGCGACGATGCCGCCGGTCGGCTCGTATGCGAGCGCCTTCAACGTGATCAGCGAGCGGCGCACGGCGGCCGCATAGCGGCCTTGCACCTGGCAGCGCCCCGACCATTCGAGCCAGTAGTTCTCGGTGCGGGCGAGCATCGACAGCGGATCGCGCGCGGGCGGCAGCCGCAGGTGCGACGCCGCATAGCCAAGCGAGAACGGGATGCGCTCGTCGGCGCTCACCGTGAATTCGGCGAGCGTGTGAAGGTTCTTGCCGGTGAGGGCCACCGGCGTGCGCAGCACGACCGTATCGGGACCGGCGATTGCCTTCATCCCGCTCTCGCGGGACAACTGCGTGACCCACGGGATCGAGAAACCGTAGTCGAAGCGCAACACCAGTTCCATGCGCATCTTCATCGTGCCGTGGCGGCCGACGACGATCCGCACGAGTTCCGACCAGCCGTTGCCGGGCGGCATGAAGTCGATCACGGTGACGGCGCCGTCGGCGCTCTCGTAGTCGGTTTCGAGAATCAGCGTGTCGCCGCGATAGCGGCGTGTCGTGTGCGTGATCGCGGCGTCGGCGGCCGGCGCGAGCAGCCAGCGGCCATGCTCGGGGGTGCCGACCAGCGCCGCGAAACAGGCGCCCGAATCGAAGCGGGGCCAGCACAGCCAGTCGACGGAGCCGTCTTTCGAAATCAGCGCGGCGGTGTGGCCGTCGCCGACGAGGGCGTAGTCTTCGATCAGGGCGGGCATGGGCAAGCGGTCCTTGGATATTCGAGTTCACAATGCAGGCTGCGGCGCCCGCGCTTCACGTGCCGGCGTCGCGCCCCGTATACTCGGCCGGGCGGCGGAGCGCATGGTCGGCCGGCGTTTCGTCCTATCTCAACACTTGAAGCGACTCGATGCAAGGAGGATTCAATGCCCAACCGTTTACGCGAGCATGACGCACGCGCTTCGACACGAGGGTTCCCGCTTAGGCTCGCTCACTGGATGAAAGGTTTCGCGATCGTGCTCTCCCTGTCCGCGACCCACGCCTTTGCGCAGCAATCGCCGGCACCGGCCGACGGCGTCTACAACCTGCTGGTCGGCACCTATACGGGCCACGGCAGCGACGGAATCTACGTCTATCACTTCGATACCAAAACGGGCAGCGTCGCGCCCGTGTCGTCGGCGAAGACCGTGAATCCGTCCTATCTGTTGCCGAGCCGCGACGGTCGCACCGTCTACGCGGTCAACGAGTTGCCCGGCGACAACGGACCGGCCACCGAGCGCGGCGGCGTCAGCGCGTTCAATTTCGATGCGAAGACGGGCGCGCTCACGTTCATCGACCGCGTGTCGTCGGAAGGGAACGATCCTTGCTACCTGGCACTGTCGCCGGACGGCAAGTACCTCGTCACGGCCAACTACTCGGTCGCGGCGGATCCGGGCGGCAGCTTCGCGGTGTTCCCGATCCGCGACGGCGGCGCGGTGGGTCAGGCCGTGCTGACGGTGCATCATGAAGGCACCGGGCCCGTGAAGGGGCGCCAGGACGGCGCGCACGTGCATTCGACCGTGTTCTCGCCGGATGGCCATTACCTGTTCGTGCAGGATCTCGGCACGGACAAGATCTACGGCTATCGCTACACGGTGGACGGCAGCCGCGGGCTGATCAGCCCGACCGATACGCGCTACACGCCCGTGAAGGCCGGCTCCGGCCCGCGTCACATGGTGTTCAGCGCCGACGGCCGGTTCGCGTACGTGACGAGCGAGCTCAGCGCGTCGGTCGAGGTATTCGGCTACCACGACGGCAAGCTGACGCCGGTCGAGATCCTGCCGATGACGGCGCCCGGCTTCAAGGGCAAGGTCGGCGGCGGCGCGATCCACCTGTCGCCGGACGGCCGCTTCCTGTACGTGAGCAATCGCGGCGACGTCAACGACATCGTGATCTACGCGGTGAACAAGGCCGATGGCCGGTTGAAGACGGTCAGCCGCCAGTCGAGCCTCGGCAAGACGCCGCGCGAGTTCCTGATCGACCCGACCGGCAAATGGCTGATCGTCGGCAACCAGGACAGCGACACGTTCTACGTGTTCAGCCGCGATGTCGAAACCGGACAGCTCGGCCCGAATCCGCGGAAGGTCGCGGTCGGCAGCCCGGTCGATTTCAAGCTGGTGCCGGTGGCGCAATAGATGTAAAAAAGGCGCCGCGGATGCAGCGCCCTTCGCATGTCGGGCGGCCGCTTGCGCGGCTCGCCCGTCCCGGCGGCGGCCGGACGGTCGCCGCACTCAGTCGGCCGCGGCCGGCACGAGTACCTCGCGGCTGCCGTTGATGCCCATCGGCGACACGAGTCCGGCTGCTTCCATCTGCTCGACGAGACGCGCGGCGCGGTTGTAGCCGATGCGCAACTGCCGCTGCACCGACGAGATCGATGCGCGCCGCGTGCGCACGACAAACGCGACGGCTTCGTCGTACAGCGGATCGGCTTCCGCATCAGGCGCTTCGCCGAACAGGTCCTGCGCCGCGCCATCGGTGGCCGGGCCGTCCAGGATCCCTTCTTCGTACTGCGGCTCGCCGAACTGCTTCAGGTATTCGACGACCCGGTGCACTTCCTCGTCGGCGACGAACGCGCCGTGCACCCGCTGCGGATAGCCGGTGCCCGGCGGCAGGAACAGCATGTCGCCCTGGCCGAGCAGCGATTCGGCGCCCATCTGGTCGAGAATCGTGCGCGAATCGATCTTCGACGACACCTGGAACGCGACGCGCGTCGGGATGTTCGCCTTGATCAGGCCCGTGATCACGTCGACGGACGGACGCTGGGTCGCGAGGATCAGATGGATGCCGGCTGCGCGCGCCTTCTGCGCGAGGCGCGCGATCAGTTCCTCGATCTTCTTGCCGGCGACCATCATCAGGTCGGCCAGTTCGTCGATCACCACGACGATCAGCGGCAGCGTCGACAGCGGTTCGGGATCGTCGGGCGTCAGCGAGAACGGGTTGCCGATCTTCTTTTCCTTCGCCTGCGCATCGCGGATCTTCTGGTTGAAGCCCGCGAGGTTGCGCACGCCGACGGCCGACATCAGCCGGTAGCGCTTCTCCATTTCGCCGACGCACCAGTTCAGTGCGTTCGCGGCGAGCTTCATGTCGGTGACGACCGGCGCGAGCAGGTGGGGGATCCCTTCGTAGACCGACAGCTCGAGCATCTTCGGGTCGATCATGATGAGCCGCACGTCCTCGGGCGTTGCCTTGTACAGCAGCGACAGGATCATCGCGTTGATCGCGACCGACTTGCCCGAACCCGTCGTACCCGCGACCAGCATGTGCGGCGCCTTCGCGAGATCGGTGACGACCGGGTGACCGGTGATGTCCTTGCCCATCGCGATCGTCAGTTGCGACGTCGAGTGCTGGTACTGGCGCGATTCGAGGATCTCCGACAGGCGGATCATCTGGCGTTTCGCGTTCGGCAGTTCGAGGCCCATGCAGGTCTTGCCGGGGATCGTCTCGACGACGCGGATCGACGTGAGGCCGAGGCCGCGCGACAGATCCTTCATCAGGCCGACGATCTGGCTGCCGCGCACGCCGAGCGCGGGTTCGATCTCGAAGCGCGTGATCACCGGGCCGGCCGATGCGCCGACGACCGTCACCGGCACCTTGAATTCCTGCAGCCGCTGTTCGATCACCTGGCCCGTCTGCGCAAGGTGCTCTTCGGAGATCGTCTGGACGTCGTCCGATGCGGGCTCGAGCAGGTCGAGCGTCGGCAGTTCGACGTTGAACGACGCGGGCGCGTGGAATTCGAACGCATTCGGTCGCGGCTGGCGTGCCGTCGGCGCCGATGCGTCGGCGGCCGGGGTGGCCGGTTCTGCGGCGTCGTCGGTAGCCGGCGGCAGGCTCGCATCGGCGATCGTTGCGGCTGCGAGCGGTGCGGCGGCGATGACCGGTGCGGCGATGCCTGCCGAGGCGGGCGTGGTACCGGTGCTGGACACGGACCAGCTCGCCGGCGTTGTAGCAGGGGCGGGCGGCGGCGTGTAGGACTGCACCGGCACGGGCATTGCGGCGCCGAGGGTTGCGCTCGGGGCGAGGGCGCCCGGCAATGCCGACACCGCCGGGGTGACGGGCGACTGCGAGGTCGTCGGCGCAGCGGACGCGGCAACCGCCGCAAGCGTGCTGGCAGGTGCGACGGGCGTGCTGCCGAACGTGGCGGGCGTAGCGGTTGCGGTCGTGCCGGTCGGGGCCGGTGCGCCGGTCGACGGTGCCGTCACGATTGCGGCAGCCGGCGGCGTCATGGCTGCCGGCTGCGTTGCTCCGGTCGCTGCGTTGATCGCGGCGGCATCGACGGCGCCGGTCCACGATGCCATCGAACCGGTGGCCGACGCGGTCGACATGGCGGCAAGCGTGGCGCCCGGCGATGCGGAAGGCGTCGCGGTGGCCGCGGCTGTCGGGGTGCTTGCGATCGGTTGCGACGCGGTTGCCCTGAACGACGTGCCGATCGATGCGGACGGTGCGGGCGTCGAAGGCTGCGCCGTGGACACGCCAGCGGTGTTTGCCGCCGGCGTCGGGGCAGGCGCGGCTGCTGCCGCCGGTGCGGATGAGCGCGTAATCGAGCCGGATACCGGACCGGCAGCGGCGCTGAGCGTCGACGATGCTGCGGGCGCGATGGCCGGCGCCGCGAACGACGCGCGATTGCCGGAACCATCCACGGTGCTCGTCACGCTAGCCAGCGCCGACGGTGCAACCGATGCGACGGCCGGTGCGGCCGGTTGCGACGGCGAACCCGATGCCGTGTTGGTCACGCCGCCAAATGAAGGCGCTACGGCAGCAGGCGTGCGGTTCGGCGTAATGGCCGGTGCGGGCGTAGCCGAAACGGGCGCGACGACAGGCGTGGCGACGGGCGACGATGTGCCGGCGGTCGAGGAAGTCGAGGAAGTCGAGGAAGTCGAGGAAGTCGGCGCAGCGGCGAAGGGGCGGGCCGACAGCGGGCTCGACCACGGCGTAGATGTCGCGGCGTTAGACGAGGTAGGTTCGGCGATCGCGGAAGTCGACGGTGCGGGCGAGGCGTCCATTGCCGGTGTCATGGGGCGTTGCGTGCTCACGGACAGCGGCGCAGCCGCTGCAACGTTTTTCACGGCTGCATCATTTTTCCATACGGTTCCCGTCACGGCGTGGGCCGGTGCCGCGCTCGACGCGGCGAGCGCGGGCGTGGCCGCCGCAACCGGCATCACGTCGGCAAGTGTGCGCGCCGGTGTTTCCGCAACAGGCGAAACTGGAGGATGAGAGGGCGTCGCGACTTGCTCGACGGCCTTCGCACCATTCATGCCATTCGTGCCGCTCAGGACGTCACGCGTGTTGTGTCCCGAATCTGCCGATATGGTGGTATCGGCAGAGAGCGCGGGTTGCGATTCGAACGGGGCGCCGATGCCGGTGGTGGTTGCTGCTTCGTTCGCATCGAAGTTGCGAGCCGTATCGCTTGCTGCGGACGGGATGGCCATCGAAGACTGGCCGGCCGCGACCGGTTCAGCGCTGACCGCCGGCGAAGCGGCAATCGGGCGTTTCCGTGACGCATCGATAGCGGCAAACGGCGGGCTGACGATGTCTTCCCACGGTGCAAAGTCGATGGAGGTATGGAATGCCGGCGCGACAGGCGCATCCGCGACATGCCGACTCTCGTCGTTCGCGTGCTGTGCCGGCGCTTCGGTGCCGGCGTGGAGGTCCGACACCTCGGGTTGCGCGGTATGGCCGGACAGCATGGCACCCGAAGCGGCAGCATGCGCTTGCACGCTCGGCTCGGCGGGCATGAACGCATCGAGCACGATCGGGGCATTGTCGTCGTATGCCGGCACAGCCGCGTGTTCGTCCGGGCGATCCGTGTCGTGCGGTGCGATCTGCGGCGTAGCCGGAACGAACCCGCCCGGCACTGCAGTCGATGCGGACGCGGCGACACTGCTTGCCGCCGCGATCGCTCCGGCTGCGGTCGCGGCGGTTGCCGTCGCGTTCGATCCATTCGTCGAGCGGGTGTTGTCCAGCATCGCCCACTGCGCGGTGCTGGCCTCGATCGAGCGCAGCGTGTCATGAACGCTCGGCGACGGCGTAATCGGCTCCGCCGGTTGTTGCACCCACGCGTAGAGCGGCGCGCGTGCGGGCGTCGGCGGCGCGGGGCGGCGTCGTGCGGCATCGGCCGACTTGCCGGCCGCACCCGTTCCCGTCGCCGGGCGTGCGGGCGTGCGCGGCGGCGTCGCGCTGACAGGCCGCGGTGTGACCGAAGTACGGGGTGCTGCCGGTTGTTTCAGCGCGGCAGCCGCAGGCCGGACGGCGGTCGGTCGCGGCCGTACCGGTTCGAACCCGGCCGGAAGCGGTGCGGGATCCGGGCGCGGCACTTGTGCGTTCGCCGCGGCGCGCGCGAGGCTCGCGGTGCTGCCGGTCGTCGGCGGCGGCAGTGGGCTGGTCGTGGAGGGCACGGGTGGAGTCGGCACGCGATTGACCGGCGTCGGCTTCAGCCAGCCGGACGGCGCGACGGGTTCCGTGAGCGGACGCGGCGCTGACTTGCTGCGCGGTTTCGGCCGCGCCTGCGGATCGGGCTTCCATAGCGTCGGGCGCGAATACCGGCCGTTCTGCCGGGGCGCCATCGAGTTGACCGTGTGCGCGGTGGTCGGCTGCACGACGTCGTCGTCGCGGTGCAGCGCACTGCGCGGCAGATCGGCGACGCCGCGCGCATCGTCGTCGTCGACATCGCGCGCAAGTTTGACGCCGAACGACGTGTCGACCCACGCGGCGAACTGCCGCCAGCCGATACCGGTCAGCCAGGGCAGCCCCGCGAGCAGCAGCACGACCATCGCGACCGGTGTGCCGATCGGGCCGAGCACGTGCGCGAAGCCGGTCGAGAACGCATGGCCGAGCCCGTTCGTGTCGGGGCCCGACAATGGGCTCGTCAGCGTGCAGCTCGCGACGAACACGGCCGCGAAGCCGAGCCACAGGCGAATCGAGCCGCGGCCGGCGAGTCCGCCGCCGCCGGGCAGCATCGCCTGAACGAGACGCCAGAAGAGAAGAAGGAACCAGACGGCGGAGATGCCGAACCAGCCGAAGACAACCGTATGCATGCTGTGATGAAACAGGAAGAGGGCGGGGAGCGCGGTGCGCGACCCGCCGAGTTTAACCGGCCGATGAACAAGACTCTAAGGCGGCATCGACGCGCGGACGCGCGTTCCGGCCGCGGGACGCATGCGTCCGGTGTACGCGCGCGGCAAAGGCGGCCGGTCGGCCTTTACCCGCGCGTTGCATCAGGGGCTCCGGCGCGTGAAGGTCAGCGTTGCACCGGCTTCGGTCACGATCTGCAACTGCTGCGGGTCGCGCATCTGCACGCCGGTCTTCTGGACGTGTGCGAGCGCGTCGAGGTACGCGTGTTCGAGTTCGCCGCCGAGCGTGTTCGGGCATGCCATGCGCGTGCCGGCGAGCGGGCCGAAGCTCAGCAGGCCGTTCTTCAGCGCATAGGTTCCCATATAGCGATTGCAGCCCGAAAAACCGCTTGCTTGCCGGATGCCCGACTGGGCGGACAGCGCGAGCTTGATCGGCTCGCCGTTATCACCGTGCGGAATCGTGCGCGGCGTGCCGTCGGCGTTCAGCCAGCTCGTGAGTTCCCAGCTCGTATCGTCGAGCAGTTGCACGGCGGCGGGGTTGTAAGGGTCGGGTGCGGGTGCGGCGGAATCGGGGTGAGTCGGCATCGCGCAGGCGGCGAGAAGCGTGGCAAGCGTCAACGCGCAGAGCGGCGCGCGCAACGGGCGAAGCAGGCCGGTGCGTGCGTGTGCGGCTGCGGACAGGTGGGACATGAGCCTCGTTCCTCATCGGATTCTGATCAAGGCGTAAGAGTAACGCACCCGCCCCGCGCGAGGCGAGCCGACACTTCACGCGTGAAAACGTTCGCAGCCCGCCCGCGAGCCTCGCGCGGCGTGGCGGCTGCGCGACGAAACCGCCCAAGCCGGCGCGGATGCGCGTGTTAACATCGAAGCCGTTTTCGTCCTCCAACAGAACCAGCGGGAAATCACATGCAGATCGGTCAGCGGCTCGGTACGCCGCTTTCTCCGTCGGCCACGCGCGTCATGCTGCTCGGCGCCGGCGAACTCGGCAAGGAAGTCATCATCGCGTTGCAGCGGCTCGGTGTCGAAGTCGTCGCGGTCGACCGCTACCCGGACGCGCCGGGCCATCAGGTCGCGCATCGTGCGCACGTGATCGACATGACGGACGCCGCCGCGCTGCGCGCGATCGTCGAGGCGGAGCGTCCGCACCTGATCGTGCCGGAGATCGAGGCGATCGCGACCGACGCGCTCGCGGCGATCGAGGCCGCCGGCCTCGCCGAGGTGATCCCGACCGCGCGCGCGACGCAGCTCACGATGAACCGCGAAGGCATCCGCCGGCTCGCGGCCGAGGAACTCGGGCTGGCGACGTCGCCGTATGCGTTCGCGGAGTCGTTCGACGCGTTCAGCGCCGCCGTCGCGAAGATCGGCATGCCGTGCGTCGTGAAGCCGGTGATGTCTTCGTCGGGCAAGGGGCAGTCGGTCGTGCGGACCGAAGCCGACATCAAGCCCGCATGGGACTACGCGATGGCCGGCGGCCGCGTGAACCACGGCCGCGTGATCGTCGAGGGCTTCATCGATTTCGAGTACGAGATCACGCAACTGACCGTGCGCGCGATCGATCCGGCGACGCTCGAGACGCGCACCTACTTCTGCGAGCCGGTCGGCCACGTGCAGGTGGCAGGCGACTACGTCGAATCGTGGCAGCCGCAGCCGATGAGCGCGGCCGCGCTGGAGAAGTCGCGCGAGATCGCGCACAAGGTGACCGAGGCGCTCGGCGGGCGCGGGATGTTCGGCGTCGAGCTGTTCGTGCGCGGCGACGAAGTCTGGTTCTCCGAGGTGAGCCCGCGGCCGCACGACACCGGTCTCGTCACGCTCGCGTCGCAACGCCAGTCGGAATTCGAACTGCACGCGCGCGCGATTCTCGGGCTGCCGGTCGATCCGGCGCTCGGCTCGCCGGCCGCGTCGGCGGTGATCTATGGCGGGCTCGACGAGCGCGGCATTGCGTTCGAAGGCGTACGCGACGCGCTGGCGGTGCCGGGCGCCGACCTGCGCCTGTTCGGCAAGCCGGAGAGCTTCGCGAAGCGGCGCATGGGCGTCGCGCTCGCGACCGGTGCGAACGTCGACGAAGCCCGCGAACGCGCGAAGCGCGCGGCGGCGGCCGTGCGGCCCGTGTCGACGCGCTGACCGGCAAAACCAGGAGAAAGCGATGGCGTCGACGTGGTTGCAAATCGGAACGATTCGACGGATCGGCAGACTGGGTGCCGCGCTGGCGCTCGTCGCGAGCCTCGCGGGTTGCGGTCTCGCGGCCGCGCCGTGCCGGGTCGCGTCGGCCGGGCTGAAGATCGTGCCGCTCGTCGGCCACGTCGCGGCCGCACCGACCGATGCGTGCGCCGACGTCATCGATCCCTGAGCGAAGTCTCGTCGAAGAACCATGGACGAATAACCGACAACCAACGATAACCGTGCGCCCCGCGAGGGCGCGTTTCCCCCCGTCTCGTGAGAGGACCTGCATGATTCGCCAAACCTTCGCCGCGCTCGCGCTGGCCGGCACCGCCGTTTCCGTCGCGCATGCCGCGCAACTGACCGTCGAGGAAATCGACGCCGATTCTCGCCAGATTGCCGTGTACCAGTGCGCGAACCAGAAGCAGCCGGTGCGTGTGTCGTACTGGCACGCGGGCAACGCCCAGAGTTTCGCGCTGGTGCCGGTCAACGGCCAGCAGTTGCTGTTCGTCGACACCGTGTCGGCATCGGGCGTGCGCTACCAGGCCGGACGCTATACGTGGTGGACGAAGGGCAAGGAAGGGACGCTGCGCGACGAGATCGCCGACCCGAAGTCGCCGCCGTTGCTCGGCGACTGCGTGCAGGTCGAGAAGAAAAAGAAGAAGGGCTGATCGCCGCGCGGTCGAACGCGCATGCGGATGTGCGGGAAGCGGTGCGTCGGCCGGTTCGGTGTTGAGTTGGAGGGCGGGGCGATGATCCGGCTCGCCCGGCAGGTCGGCAGGAATGATCGAGATTCGACCCCGAATTTCGCCAACCTGCCGATCGGACTGGCCCGATCGCATCCCGGATCGACCCGCGCCCGGCCTGCCGGCGTACGCCGCGAACCGCCACCAGGGCCGTTCGCGGCGTTGTCACGGACAGATGGCTGCGCAGTGCTACAATACGGCCCTTTCCGCCGGCATTCGCGCCGAACGGAGTCCGCACGGCCTTGTGGGAGCCGACGTTCGAATTGAACCGGTTCCGAGCGCCAGAGCGGCGCCGCGCGGCGCGCCGCGGCTCCGTCTACTTCCGAAATGTGATGAGCGCAGGCCCGGCCGGCCTGACGCACGATGTCCCCGCCGCGCCTTTTGAGCGAAACGCCACCATGTCCGATTCTGTCGCCAAGCCCGTCGACGCAACCTTCGATCAATTCGGCCTTGCCGCCGATATCCTGAAAGCCATTGCGGAGCAGGGTTATACGACGCCGACGCCGATCCAGGCGCAGGCCATTCCGGTCGTGCTCGCCGGCCGCGACGTCATGGGCGCCGCGCAAACGGGTACCGGCAAGACCGCGAGTTTCTCGCTGCCGATCATCCAGCGGCTGCTGCCGCAGGCCAATACGAGCGCGTCTCCGGCGCGCCACCCGGTGCGGGCGCTGATTCTCACGCCGACCCGCGAACTCGCCGACCAGGTTGCCGCGAACGTGCACGCATATGCGAAGCACACGCCGCTGCGCAGCGCGGTGGTGTTCGGCGGCGTCGACATGAACCCGCAGATGGCCGAATTGCGCCGCGGCGTCGAGATCCTGATCGCGACGCCGGGCCGCCTGCTCGACCATGTGCAGCAAAAGACGGCGAATCTCGGCCAGGTTCAGATCCTCGTGCTCGACGAAGCCGACCGGATGCTCGACATGGGCTTCCTGCCCGACCTGCAGCGCATCCTGAACCTGCTGCCGAAGGAGCGTCAGACGTTGCTGTTCTCGGCCACGTTCTCGGGCGAAATCAAGAAACTCGCCTCGACCTACCTGCGCAACCCGCAGACGATCGAGGTCGCGCGCAGCAACTCGACCAATGCGAACGTCACGCAGATCGTCTACGACGTCGCCGAAGGCGACAAGCAGGCGGCCGTCGTGCAACTGATGCGCGAGCGCGGGCTCAAGCAGGTGATCGTGTTCTGCAACAGCAAGATCGGCGCGAGCCGGCTCGCCCGCAACCTCGAGCGCGACGGCGTGGTCGCGTCGGCGATCCACGGCGACAAGACGCAGATCGAGCGGATGCAGGCGCTCGACGCGTTCAAGCGCGGCGAGATCGAGGCGCTGGTCGCGACCGACGTGGCCGCGCGTGGCCTCGACATCGCCGAACTGCCGGCCGTGATCAACTTCGACCTGCCGTTCAGCGCGGAAGACTACGTGCACCGGATCGGCCGCACGGGCCGCGCGGGTGCGACGGGCGATGCGCTGTCGCTGTGCAGCCCGAACGAGCGCAAGCAACTCGCCGATATCGAAAAGCTGATCAAGCGTCCGCTCGACGTGCAGGCGCTCGCGCTGACCAAGCCGGCGCGTCATCGTCAGGACGAACGCGGCGGTGAGCGTGGTGAACGTGGCGAGCGCGGCGGCCGCCGCGAGCGTGAAGAGCATCGCGGTGCGTCGGGTCGGCGCCCGGGCGGTTCCGAGCGCGGCCATCACCGCCGCCATGAACCGCCGGTCGACGATTTCTTCCTGAAGCCGTACGAACCGTCGGCGTCGGCGAAACAGCCGGAAGAAGTGCAGTCCGAGCACCACCCGGAGAAGAAGGGGCCGAAGCGTCAGGTCGCCGCACTGCTCGGTGGGTTCGGGATGCCGCGCAAGCCGTCTGCATAAGCGGCGGAATACGCTGTGGGGCGGCGCGCAAGTGCCGCCGAAGAAACGGGTGCATGCGGTGAGCATGTGCCCGTTTTTCATTGGGCGAGACGATTTGAAGGGGACTCTGATTGCCGGCAGCGAGGATTTCGACGTGTTGCGGCACCGTCGTCATCGAGCGTGGCGTTCCGGCTCTGTCACGCTTTCATGCGACCGGGTTTAGCACCGCGGGCCGCATCGCGAGGCGGCTGCCGCAGACCAAACCGGTGCCCGGCGAGCCGCTCAACCGGCCCGCAGCCCGAAGCGGCGTGCCCACGCGTCGGTGGCGGCCGCATAGAACGCATCCAGCGTATTGCCCGATAGATCGCCATCGGCCGCCAGGCCGAGATGTGTGGCAGCGGCCCGAAGGGCCGGCAGCGGATCGTCGCGCTCGAGCGCGGTCGCACCCGTCTGCTTGCTGAGCTTTTCGCCGTTGGCGTCGACGACGACGGGAACGTGCAGATATTCGGGTGTCGGCACGCCGAGACAGCGTTGCAGATAGATCTGGCGTGCGGTCGAATCGAGCAGGTCGGCCCCGCGCACGACGTGCGTGATGCCTGCGTCGGCGTCGTCGACCACGACCGCGAGCTGATAGGCCCACTGGCCGTCCGCGCGCTTCAGCACGAAATCGCCGACTTCGGTTGCGAGGTTCTGCGATTGCGTGTGCTGCCAGCGGTCGTCGAACGTGACGATGGCGTCTGCGCCGTCCGGCACGCGCAGCCGCCATGCACGCGCAGGCTTGCCGTGCAGGCCGGTGCGACAGGTGCCAGGATAGGCGAGCGTCGTATGGCGCTCGTGTGCCGCGCGCAGCGAGTCGGCGATTTCCTTGCGCGTGCAGCCGCATGGATACACGAGCCCTGCGGCGACGAGCTGCTCGAGCGCGACCGCGTAGTGCGCATCGCGCGTGCTTTGCCGCACGGGCGGCTCGTCGGGTGTCATGCCGAAATGCGCGAGCGTCGCGAGGATGTCGTCGGCGGCGCCCGGCACCGTGCGCGGGCCGTCGATATCCTCGATGCGCACGAGCCACGCGCCGCCGTGTGCGCGCGCATCGAGCCAGCTCGCGAGCGCGCCGACCAGCGAGCCGAAATGCAGCGGGCCGGTGGGCGACGGCGCGAAGCGGCCGCGGTAGCCGTTCATCGAAGCGTGGGGCGGCGCACGCTTACGCGGCGCTGGCCGCCTGTGCGCAGGCCGGGCACGACTTGCCGGGCACGTAGCTCGGCGATTGCTGCGCTTGCGGCGTGACGACCGCGCGGCACGCGAAGCACGTGACGTTCTCGGTCGGCTGCAGTTGCGGGTTCAGCGCGGTGCGATAGTCGAACACGAAGCAGTCGCCGTGATAGTGCGCGCCGCCGACTTCCTCGAAATACTTCAGGATCCCGCCTTCGAGCTGGTACACGTTCTCGATGCCGATTTCCTTCATGTGGATCGCGGCCTTCTCGCAGCGGATGCCGCCGGTGCAGAACGACACGACTGTCTTGCCCTCGAGATCGGCGCGGTTCGCGTCGATCACCTCCGGGAACTCGCTGAACTTCTCGATCCGGTAGTCGAGCGCGTCGTCGAACGTGCCGACGTCGATCTCGAACGCGTTGCGCGTGTCGAGCATCACGACCGGGCGGCCCGCATCGTCGTGGCCGCGGTCGAGCCACGCCTTCAGCGTGCGCGCGTCGACCGACGGCGCGCGGCCGAGCTCGGGCTTGATCGCCGGCTTCTTCATCGTGATGATCTCGCGCTTCAGGCGCACGAGCATCCGGCGAAACGGCTGCGAGTCGGACAGGCTTTCCTTGAACTGCAGCGTCGCAAACTTGCCTTCGAACAGTGGATCGTGGCGGAGGTAGTCGATGAACGCGTCGGCCGCTTCGCGCGGGCCGGCGATGAACAGGTTGATGCCTTCCGGCGCGAGCAGGATCGTGCCGCGCAGGCCGAGTTCGTTGCAGCGGGCGGTGACGAGCGGACGCCATTGCTCGGTCGCGTCGAGCGACACGAAGTGGTAGGCGGCGAGGTTGACGATGGTCATGATGGTCCGACGGGAAAACGGCCGCGGCCGTGCGGCGAGGCGCACGGCGGCCCCGCAAAAAAGGGTGCGAAGCCGGGGCGAAGATTCGAAAACCCGTATTATCCCGCAAACCGGGCCCGCACCGGCACCCGGCCGTTCGGCCGAGGTCGCGCGCATCGGCCGGACGGCCGGGCGGGGGGATTTTTTGGGCAGCCTGCGCGACGACGCGGCTACAATAACGCCCATGTCAGATCCTCGCTTCGTCCATCTTCGCGTTCACTCCGAATTCTCGATTGCCGACGGCATCGTGCGTCTCGACGACATCGTCAAGGCGGCGGCCGCGGACGGCCAGGGCGCGCTCGCCCTCACCGATCTCGGCAATGCATTCGGCCTCGTCCGTTTCTACCAGGAAGCCCGCGGCAAGGGCATCAAGCCGATCGCCGGCTGCGACGTCTGGATCACCAATCCGGACGATCGCGACAAACCGTCGCGCCTGCTGCTGCTGGTGAAGGACAAGGTCGGCTACCTGAACCTGTGCGAGCTGCTGTCGAAGGCGTGGCTCACGAACCAGTACCGCGGTCGCGCGGAGCTCGACGCGAGCTGGCTCGAAGGCGAGCTGTCGCAAGGGCTGCTCGCGCTGTCGGGTGCACAGCAGGGCGACATCGGGCTCGCGCTTGCCGCCGGTAACGAAGAGGCGGCGCGCCGCCACGCCGAGCGCTGGGCCAAGGTGTTCCCTGGCGGCTTTTACATCGAGCTGCAGCGTTACGGCCAGCCGGGCGCCGAGACGTATATCCAGCAGGCAGCGACGCTCGCCGCGTCGCTGAAGCTGCCGGTCGTGGCAACGCATCCGACGCAGTTCATGACCGGCGATGATTTCACCGCGCACGAAGCGCGCGTGTGCATCTCGGAAGGCGACATGCTCGCGAATCCGCGGCGCCAGAAGCGCTTCACGACCGATCAGTATTTCCGCACGCAGGACGACATGGTCGCGCTGTTCGCCGACCTGCCGTCGGCGGTGGCGAACACGGTCGAGATCGCGAAGCGCTGCAACCTGAAACTCGAGCTCGGCAAGCCGAAGCTGCCGCTGTTCCCGACGCCGGACGGTATGTCGCTCGACGACTACCTGGTGCAGCTGTCGAAGGAGGGGCTCGAGAAACGCCTCGAACAGCTGTATCCGGACGCCGCGGAGCGCGATGCGCAGCGCGACACGTATTACAAGCGGCTCGAATTCGAGTGCGGGACCATCACGAAGATGGGCTTCCCGGGCTACTTCCTGATCGTTGCCGACTTCATCAACTGGGCCAAGAACAACGGCGTGCCGGTCGGCCCGGGCCGGGGCTCCGGCGCCGGCTCGCTGGTCGCGTACGCGCTCGGCATTACCGATCTGGATCCGCTGCGCTACAACCTGCTGTTCGAGCGATTCCTGAATCCGGAACGCGTGTCGATGCCCGACTTCGACATCGACTTCTGCCAGCACGGCCGCGATCGCGTGATCCAGTACGTGAAGGAAAAATACGGCGCGGACGCCGTGTCGCAGATCGCCACCTTCGGCACGATGGCCGCGAAGGCGGCCGTGCGCGACATCGGGCGCGTGCTCGATCTCGGCTACATGTTCACCGATGGCGTCGCGAAGCTGATCCCGTTCAAGCCGGGCAAGCACGTGACGATCGCCGACGCGATGAAGGAAGAGCCGCAACTGCAGGAGCGCTACGACCACGAGGACGAAGTGCACCAGTTGCTCGACCTCGCGCAGCGCGTCGAGGGCTTGACGCGTAACGTCGGGATGCACGCGGGCGGCGTGCTGATCGCGCCGGGCAAGCTGACCGATTTCTGCCCGCTGTACACGCAGGGCGACGACGGCGGCGTCGTCAGCCAGTATGACAAGGACGACGTCGAAGCCGTCGGCCTCGTGAAGTTCGACTTTCTGGGTCTGACGACCCTGACGATCCTCGACTGGGCCGAGCGCTACATTCGCCGGCTCGACCCGTCGAAGGCCGACTGGTCGCTCGCGCAGGTGCCGCTCGACGATCCGGCGTCGTTCCAGATCCTGAAGAAGGCGAACACGGTCGCAGTGTTCCAGCTGGAAAGCCGCGGGATGCAGGGCATGCTGAAGGATGCGCAGCCCGACCGCTTCGAGGACATCATCGCGCTCGTGTCGTTGTACCGTCCGGGCCCGATGGACCTGATCCCGAGCTTCTGCGCACGGAAGCACGGGCGCGAGAAGGTCGACTATCCGGATCCGCGCGTCGAACCCGTCCTGAAAGAGACCTACGGCATCATGGTCTATCAGGAGCAGGTGATGCAGATGGCGCAGATCATCGGCGGCTACTCGCTCGGCGGCGCCGACTTGCTGCGCCGCGCGATGGGCAAGAAAAAGCCCGAGGAGATGGTCAAGCACCGCGAGATCTTCGCCGAGGGTGCGGCGAAGAACGGCCTCACGCGCGAGAAGTCCGACGAGATCTTCGACTTGATGGAGAAGTTCGCGGGCTACGGCTTCAACAAGTCGCACGCGGCGGCCTATGCGCTGCTCGCGTATTACACCGCGTGGCTGAAGGCGCACCATCCGGCCGAATTCATGGCGGCCAACATGACGCTCGCGATGGACGACACCGACAAGGTGAAGATCCTGTTCGACGACTGTGTCGTGAACAACCTCGCCGTGCTGCCGCCGGACATCAACCAGTCGCATTACCGGTTCGAGCCTGTCGCCGAAGCCGACGGCAAGCGCTCGCGCACGATCCGCTATGGCCTCGGTGCGGTGAAGGGCAGCGGCCAGAACGCGATCGAGGAAATCCTGCGTGCGCGCGAGGAAAAGCCGTTCACCGACCTGTTCGACTTCTGCGAGCGGATCGACCGGCGCGTCGTCAACCGTCGCACGGTCGAGGCGCTGATCCGCGCCGGCGCATTCGATGCGCTGAACGCGAACCGCGCGCAGTTGCTCGCGTCGGTGCCGCTCGCGATGGAAGCAGCCGAGCAGGCCGCGGCCAACGCGATGCAGGCCGGCCTGTTCGACATGGGCGCCGAGTCGCCGCACGCGCATGCGCTCGTCGACGAACCCGCGTGGGACGACAAGAAGCGCCTGCAGGAAGAGAAGGGCGCGCTCGGCTTCTACCTGTCCGGCCACCTGTTCGACGCGTATCGCGACGAGGTGCGCCGGTTCGTGAGGCAGAAGATCGGCGACCTGAAGGAAGGGCGCGACAAGCTCGTCGCGGGCATCATCGCGTCGCTGCGCACGCAGATGACCCAGCGCGGCAAGATGCTGATCGCGTTGCTCGACGACGGTTCGGGCCAGTGCGAGATCACGATCTTCAACGAACAGTTCGAGGCGAACAAGGCGCTGTTCAAGGAAGACGAACTGCTGATCGTGCAGGGGCAGGCGCGCAACGATGCGTTCACGGGCGGCATCCGCTTCACGGCCGACACGGTGATGGATCTCGAGCGCGCACGCAGCCGCTACGCGCAGGCGGTGCGGCTGACGATGAACGGCAATGCCGATGCGGCGGCGCTGCGCCGCGTGCTGGAGCCGCACGTGTCGAAGGACGATCCGGCGGCCGCGAACGTGGCCGAGGCGCCCGCGCCGCGTGGCGGCGGCCGCGATGGCGGTCGTCGCCCGCAAGCGCCGCTGCCGAACGGGCTTGCGGTCCAGGTTCACTACAGCAACGCGCGCGCGCAGGGCGAAATGCGGCTCGGCGACGCGTGGCGCGTGAAGCCGAGCGACACGCTGCTCGCGGAACTGCGCGCGACCTTCGGCGGCAGCATCGTCGAAATCACGTACTAGGCGCATCCCGCCGGACGGGTGTCGCACTACGCGGCCCGTCGCATCGCCATCGTGCGGTGCGACGGGCCGTTTTCATTTGCGCGGGTGCTTGGGGCCGTCATCCGGACGCTATACAATCCGTCGCGCGACGCGAACGCCGCGCCGCAAGCGACCAAGCGACCAAGCGACCAAGCGACCAAGCGACCAAGCGACCAAGCGACCAAGCGACCAAGCGACCAAGCGCGACCAGGCCGGCACCGAGCCGCACACCATGATGCCGGTCGGTACGCGACGATAAAAACCGACAGCTACACCACACGATGGCCAACGGGAAACCGACGGGGCGGATCCTTGTGATCCGGATTGATTTTCTGGGCGACATGCTGTGCACGACCGCTTTTCTCGGCGAGCTGAAACAGCGCTGGCCCGACGCGCAACTGCACGTGGTCGCGAACCGTTACAACGCGGCTGCACTGACCGGCAATCCGGACGTGCACACGGTCCATACCTACGTGTACAGCCGCCAGTGCGAGCGCAACGACCGTCCCGGACGGATGCGCGCATTCTTCGACCGGCTGCGGCTCGTATGCCGGCTGCGCCGCCTGCGGTTCGATCTCGTGGTCGTGCCGAACGGCGGCATGCATCGCAGCAGCATCCAGTTCGCGCGGCAACTCGGCGTGAAGGATTGCCGCTGGCACGATGCCGATTCCGAATTCGACGATCGCAAGCCTGAGCACGTCGCAACGCGGCCGATGTGTCACGAGGCGCTGTCGGGCTTTCGTCTCGTGCCCGAACTCGGTCGTACCGATCTCGACGGTCTCGTGCTGTCCGTCCACCCGGACCGCGCTCTGCAGGACACGTGGTATCGGCTGCTCGGGCCGCGCACCAAACCGCGCGTCGGGATGTTCGTGTCGAACAAGGCGGCCGAGCGGCGCTGGCCCGTCGAGCGGTGGTGCGAGCTCGGCCGGCGGCTCGCGCCGTTCGCCGACGTGATCGTGTTTCGCGATCCTGCCGGTGCGGCCGACGCCGACCGCGACGCATGGCGCGCTGTGAATGCCCGGCACGTCGCGCCGTCGTCGGTCGCCGAGCTGACGGCGGCCGCGAGCCTGCTTGACGCGATCGTGTCGGCCGACAGCGCGCCCGTGCATCTTGCGTCGGCACTCGGCGTGCCGGTCGCCGCGCTGTTCGAGGACCGTCCCGAGAAATACCTGCGCTGGCATCCGCTCGGCGTGCCGCACATGATCCTGCGGGCCGGTGCGACGGTCGACGCGATTGGCGTCGACGCGCTCGAGCGTGCGGTGCGTCACCTGCTGGACCGGACCGGACACCAGGGCGAGCCGACGAGCGAGACGATGCCGCTCCCGGCCGCGGCGAGCACGGAACGCGAAGTCTGCGCGATCGCTTCGTAGCGCCGGACACGCAGGCCGCGCCGGCACGGCAAGCGTACGCGCGGCGGGCCGGGCGGCAGGCCCGCCTGACGGTGCCGTACCGCCGGCCGGCGAAGCCCGGTCGTGACGTGCCGCGCTGCGCCGGCCGCCGCAAAATCCTGTACATTGCGAGCCTTGTCCAGCCAGCTAGACGGAACGATTGCCGTGGCCCTGTTTTCTTCCGCCCGCCCGCCCAGAACCATCCTCGTCGCCGCACCGCGCCGTATCGGCGACGTGCTGCTGACGACGCCGCTCGTGCGTTCGCTGAAGGCGCGCTGGCCCGACGCGCAGATCGACATGCTGGTGTTTCGCGGCACCGAGGGTGTGCTGGAGCACAACCCCGACGTGCGGCGCGTGATCGTCGTCGCGCAGCGCGCGGGGTTCGGCGAGCGGCTGCGCGATGCGATGTCGATGTGGCGCCGCTACGATCTCGCGTGTGCCGCGCTGAGTTCCGACCGCCCGCGCTTCTACAGCTGGTTCGCCGGCCGCAAGCGCGTCGGCCTCGTCGATCCGAATCGCGTCACGTGGCTCACGCGGATGATGCTCGACGGGATCGCGATCAATCACCACGAATCCGCCCATACGGTCGTCAGCACGCTGGCGCTCGCGCCCGTCATCGGCATCGAGCCGGTGTCGGAGGTCGTCGCGCCGGGCATCGGCGACGATCCCGCGCGGCGCGCGCGCTTCGATGCGTGGCTTGCGGAGTCGCCGGCGATTCGCGACGGCAAGCCGCTCGTCGTGCTGCATCCGTATCCGATGTTCCGCTACAAGCAATGGCGGCTCGAAGGTTGGGTCGAGATGATCGAATGGTTGCGCGCACAGGGGTTCGCGATCGCGCTGTCGGGCGGCCCGGCCGATCGCGAGCGCGAGTACGCGGAGCAGGTCGCGACGATGGCGGGCGGCGACGTGCTGAATCTGGTCGGCCGCCTCACGTTCGGCGAAAGCGCGGAACTCGTGCGGCGCGCGAAGTTGTTCATCGGGCCCGATACGGGCGCGACGCACGTCGCGGCCGCAACCGGCACCGATACGATCGCGCTGTTCGGTCCGTCCGATCCGGTGCGCTGGGGGCCGTGGCCGCAGCACTGGCCGGCGACCGAGAATCCGTGGTCGCTGCGCGGCTCGGGGCGGCATGGCAATGTGTGGCTGCTGCAGGGCGAGGGTGACTGCGTGCCGTGCCGGCACGAGGGCTGCGAGCGTCATGTCGAGAGCCGCAGCGACTGTCTCGTCAATCTCGGTACGCAGCGCGTAAAGGCCGCGGCCGCCGAGATGCTCGGGCTGAATCCGCCGGGCGCGGCCGACACGGTCGTCGACACGTCGCGGCTGCACCGCGCGCGACCGGACTGACGCGCGCGCGAGTCGCGGTTTCCTGATTTGAAGAAGGGGAGTGACGTCGCGACGTGACGCGTCGAAGGCGCGTGCCCGCTCGTCTGACGGCGGCGCGGGTGCTCCACCGCTGAAGCTGCTTCGGCGGCAGACAGGAGGTAACCGCGCGTACAGCTTCCCGCCCGCTGCCTGTCCGCGCGTCGCGTTGCGCGGACGGGTTACGCGCTGCGCCGAATTGCCGACGTCTCGCGCGGCAGCGCTTCGCCGCGCTCGCCGCAGCCGAGCAGGATGCCCGCGAGCAGCACCAGCAGGTGCCCTTCGGCGAAATCGAGCAGCAGCGAATTCGCGAGACTGCCGATCGCGAAGATCGCGAGCCAGCCGAGCAGCAGATGCCGCGAGCGCGGATCGAGCGCGCGGCTGCCGCGCGCGATCTGCACGATCAGGTTCACGAACAGCAGCACGCCGAGCGTGCCGAGCTGCACGGCCATCAGCATGTATTCGTTATGCGGATTCGACGTGAGCTGGCCTTCCGCCGCCGTCTTGCCCGCCGCGAGTTTCTGGAACTCGAACTCGAGGCCGCCCGCACCGTAGCCGAGCACGGGGCGCACGCGATACAGCTCGAGCCCCTTCTTGTACCACTCGAGACGCAGCCCGGTCGACGTGGCCGCATCGGTCTGCCGATACTGCTGCACTTCGGAGACGACCTTTACGAGCCGGCCGTTGTGCACCGTGCACGCGGCTGCGACGAGTGCGGCACCGGCCAGCACCAGCGCGCCGGCGGCGAGCCCCGCGCGCAGCGCGGACTGGCGGCGCAGCAGCAGCACGAAACGCACGGCGACGACGAGGATCAGCAGCAGCGCGATGACCTGCCCGGTGCGCCCTTGCAGCATCACGAACACGTTGATCAGCGACCACGCGGCGACGCCGGCATACGCGGCACGCGACAGCATGGTGCGGGCCGACAGCGCGAGGTCGGCCGCCTGGTAGAACAGCAGCGCGCCGAACATGCCGGCCGCGATGTGGTTCTTGAACACCCATGCACGCGACAGCGGCAGCTCGGTCGCATGCGCGGGCCCGATCGCGGTCAGTCCGAGGTAATTGGTGGTCGACAGCAACAGGATCACGCACAGCGTGCCGAACCAGCAGCGCCGCACGATCGGCGCCCAGTTCGAATGGCGGAATGCGAGGACGGCAAACGGCACCAGCAGCAGCTTGTCGTACTTGGCGACCCAGTTCCATGCCTTCGGATGCGGTGCGACCGTGTACGCGACGCTCGCGGCCAGCGCAGCGAGGATCAGCAGCGCCGCGAGCGACACCGGTTCGGTGACGAAGGTGCGCAGGTTGCGCCAGAACTCGGGGGAAATCACGAGCGCGACCGCGAACAGCGCGCAGAACACGTTGGTCAGCGCGGTCGAGACGGGCACCATGCAGAGCGCGATGACGGCGAAGGTGCGGGCCGCGGTAAGGCGCCGCGTGGCGTGAGACGAAAACGAAAGCATCGGGACCTGTCGAATGGACGAATGCGGCATGCGGGCACCGTGCTGCGCGCCGCTCGCCCCGACGGCACCCGGGGCGAAGCGCGCAGTATACGCGAAGCAGCGCGCGTTTCCGCGCCGTTTCCGGGGCCCGATCAGCCGAATGCGCGCTTGATCCGCGAGCGCAGCAGCGCGCGCTTGAGCCGCCCTTCGACGGCCGGTGTATCGAGCACGATGCGCGAGCCGGCCGGCTCGCCGCGATGCAGGTAATAGCGGTCGAACGTGGCCTGCGTCATGCCCCATTTGTTGAGGAACTGGCGGCGGCCGTCGTTCTTGACGATCTTGCCCGTGCTCTTCTGCTGGAAGTGGTAGACGAGGCTGTCGCCGACGCCGAGGAAGATCCGGCAGCCGGCATCCCAGAATTTCATCGAGAAGTCGTTGTCGCTGCTCATCCCGGGCGACAGCTCGCTGCTGTAGCCGCCGATGCGGTTCCACCAGTCGCGATGCACGAGCGTCGGCGGCCAGGTCGAGCCGAGCCAGTCCGCGCGCGCAAGCTTCGGCGTGGCCGCGACGAGGCCCGCCGCGTCGAACTGTTCGGCATCGCGGCCGAAATTGCTGACGACGACGCACGGGTTGCGCGTGTCGACCGGCTCGACCATCGTGCCGGACAGCATGAAGAGATCGGTCGGCATCTGCTCGATGCGCCGCACGAGCGCCGCGTCCCAGCCGGGGCAGCAGTACATGTCGTCGTTCATGTAGACGACGTAGTCGCGCGTCGCGCGCGCGGCGGCCAGGTTCACCGCGTGGCAGATGCCGATGTTGGCCGGCGACGCGGTGTGCTCGATGCCTTCGTGGCGCACCCAGTCGAGCGTGCCGTCCGAGCCGTCGTTCACGTGCACGATGATCTGGTGATCGTACGCGGAATGGCGGCGCAGGCTGTCGACGACGAGCTTGAGGTACGGCAGGTTGTTCCAGGTCGGGATGATGATGGAGAACATGGCGGTCGAATTCGGTGGTCGTCGTGTCGGCGGCGCGTGGCGCGCCGCCTCGGGCGGGCGCGGATGGTGCGCGGGCAGCCCGGCATTGTAACGCCGGGCCGGCCGCAGGCCGGGGGTGCGCTCAGCGGGCCGGTTCGTGGCCGAGCTTCAGGAACCGGTAGTAGACGGTTTCCGCGTTGAACACGGCGATCATGAAGCCCGCGCGGCCGTCGAGAAACCCGCGCCGCAGCACGTAGGTCCGCACGAACGCCCACGCACCGCGCGCGAGCGCCTTGCCGAAGCCGCCGCGCTGGCCGGCCGCGCGGCGCTGGCGCGCGCCGGCCGTCGAATACGCATCGAGCTTGCGCACGACCGTTTCGAAATCCTCGTACGAATAGTGCATCAGCTTGCCGGATAGCCGCTGCGCGGGCGTATCGAACACGAGGCGTTCGTGCACCAGATCGTCGGAGAAGCGGGCCGTGCCGCGCCGGAACAGGCGCGGGATCCAGTCCGGATACCAGCCGCTGTGGTGGATCCACTGGCCGCAGAAGCTCGACAGCCGGTCGATCGCGTAGACCTGCGCGGCCGGCGCGCGGATCGCGTCGCGGATCGATTGCGCGAGTTCCGGGCTGACCACCTCGTCGGTGTCGAGCGACAGGATCCAGTCGGTGTCGAGCGCGTCGAGCGCGCGGTTCTTCTGCGGGCCGAAGCCCGGCCAGTCGCGCTCCACGATTACGCGGGCGCCGTGCGCGCGGGCGATCGCGACGGTATCGTCCGTGCTGCCGCCGTCGATCACGACGACGTCGTCGGCGAAGGCCAGCGCATCGAGGCACTGCCCGAGCCGCGCGGCCGCATTGAGGGCGATGAGGGCGACGCCGAGAGTGGGTTCTGCCATGAAAATCGTCGAAAAGGCGGAGAAAACGGTGAGCGGCAGTATACCCGCGTGCCGGCCAGTGGCCGCTTCGGCGTCGGCCGCGCCGGCGCAGGTGGTACGGCTATAATGTTGGGCCTTTTTCGGCACCCGCCGGACGGGGGCGAACCCCCGGACAGTCATGCTCCGGGCGCCGCGTCGCGGCTCAAGAAGGATTGCCTTGGAAACCCAGAACACTCTTCGCAAACCGATGGACGGCACGAGTACGTCGCCGGTCACGGTACTCAAGCGCCTGTGGCCGTACATTCGGCCGCTCATCGGCATCGTGGTGCTCGCCGTGGTGACGATGGGCGTCGTCGCGGCCACGGAAGCCGGGATTCCGGCGCTGCTCAAGCCGCTGCTCGACCACGGTTTCGGCGCGCACGGCAGCGACCGCGCGAAATGGTACGTGCCGATCGCGGTGATCGGCCTCGCGCTCGTGCGCGGCGTATCGCAGTACGCGTCGAACTACCTGCTCAACTACGTTTCGAACCGCATCCTGCTGCAGCTGCGGCTCGAGATGTTCCAGCGGATGCTCCATACGGGCGCGTCGTTCTTCCAGCGCGAAACCGCGAGTACCGTGATCAACGCGATCGTGTTCGAGGTCAACCAGATCCTGTCGGTGCTGACCGGCGTGATGGTCACGCTCGTGCGCGACTCGCTGACGGTGGTGTTCCTGCTCGGCTACCTGTTCTATCTGAACTGGCGGCTCACGCTGATCGTCGCGGTGATCCTGCCGGGCATCGGCTGGCTCGTCAGCAAGATCAACCGTCGCCTGCGGCGCCTGAACCGCGAGCACCAGACGCTGACCAACGAGCTGTCGTACATCGTCGAGGAGACGGTCGGCGGCTACAAGGTCGTCAAGGTGCACAACGGCGAAGCATACGAGATGGACCGCTTCACGACGATGAGCAAGCGCCTGCGCGGCTACGCGATGCGCATGACGATCTCGGGCGGGCTCGCGCAGCCGCTGACGCAATTCCTCGCGTCGATCGCGCTCGCGGTCGTGATCACGATCGCGGTCGTGCAGTCGAGCAACGACCAGACGACGGTCGGCGGCTTCGTCGCGTTCGTCACGTCGATGTTGCTCGTGATTTCGCCGCTCAAGCACCTGATCGACGTGAACCAGCCGCTGCAGCGCGGGATGACGGCCGCCGAGCTGATCTTCGGGCTGATCGACGAGCCGGCCGAGCCGCAGGGCGGCGGCCGTGCGTTGCCGCACGCGCGCGGCGAGATCGAATTCCGCGACGTGACGTTCGATTACGGCGCGGCCGAGCGGCCGACGCTCGACCGCATTTCGTTCAAGGTCGCCCCGGGCGAGATGGTCGCGCTCGCGGGGCCGTCCGGCAGCGGCAAGACGACGCTCGTGAACCTGTTGCCGCGCTTTTTCGACCCGACGGGCGGGGCGATCCTCGTCGACGGCGTGCCGGTGGCCGACTACGACATCCACGCGCTGCGCGGCCAGATGGCGATGGTCAGCCAGGACGTCGTGCTGTTCAACGACACGATCGCCGCGAACGTCGCGTACGGGCAGATGCCCGACCGCGCGCGCGTGCAGGCGGCGCTCGAGGCCGCGAACCTCGCCGACGCGGTCGCTGCGATGCCCGACGGGCTCGACACGCTGGTCGGCGGCAACGGGATGCGTCTGTCGGGCGGCCAGCGGCAGCGGCTCGCGATTGCGCGTGCGATCTACAAGGATGCGCCGATCCTGATCCTCGACGAGGCGACCTCGGCGCTCGATTCGGAATCGGAGCGCCACGTGCAGGCGGCGCTCGAACGGTTGATGGAAGGCCGCACGACGCTCGTGATCGCGCACCGGCTGTCGACCATCGAGCGCGCGGACCGGATCCTCGTGCTCGAGGCCGGCAAGGTCGTCGAGGAGGGCAGCCACGACGAACTGTTGCGCCACGGCGGGCTGTACGCGCACCTGCACCGGATCCAGTACCAGCAGCAGGCCGCGTGACGTCGGTTCACGCGTGTGTGCTAGTCTTCATCGGGCAGGTGCAGTCGTCTCTGGTTCGACGTGACAACTCGGAGGGAAGGACAATGAAGAAGATGCACGGGATGATGCTGGCCGCACTGATCGCCGCGGGTTTCGCAGCGCCGGTCGCGATGGCGCAGGATCACGGCAACTACGACAAGCACGGCGGCCCCGGCATGCAGCATGGCCACGGCCCGCAGCACATGCCGCCCGGCCAGGCGATGCATCGCGACGACGTCCCGCCGCGCTGGGCCGACCAGCCGCACCGCGACTGGCACAAGGGCGACCGTCTTCCCGACGAATTCCGCGATCGCCAGTACGTGGTCGACGACTGGCGCGGCTATCACCTGAGCGCGCCGCCGCGCGGCTATCACTGGGTTGGTGTCGGCGGCGACTATCTGCTCGTGCAGATCGGTTCTGGCATCGTGTTGCGGGTCGGCCCGTAACGCGCCATTCGACCGTTCATCCGGCGGCCGGGCATGCGCTCCGGCCGTCGCGTCATTTGACCGCCGTCCGGCGGAACCAGCGTCGCTCGATTCGCGACATCACCCAGCACACGGCCAGCGCACACACCGTACCGAGCGCGACCTCGCCGAGCCGCATCAGCGGAATGTCCCACAGCGGGCCGTCGCCCGGAAACAGCAGCACGATCGTCGCGGTCACGCCGCCGAGCCGCGCCGCGCTGCCGACGTTCAGGCACCAGCAACTGACGATCGTGACCGCGACCGCAATCGCGTATGCAACCAGACGATCGCCGCCGAGCGCCGCGCCGGCGAAGCCCAGCAAGCCGCCGATCATCGCGCCGACGAACTGGTCGCGCGACAGCGACATCGTGTCCGAGTAGTTGTGCTGCGTGACGGCGATCGCGGTGATGGCCGCCCACACGGCCTGCTCGGTGTGCAGTGCGCGGCCGATCGCATACGCGAGGCACGCGCCGCAGACGGCCTGCACCGCCATCAGCGCGCCTTGCACGAACCGTTCGCTGAACGAGAGCCCCTTGAACAGATCGAAGATCGACTGCTGGATCTGCTGGCGCGCTTCGTTGAGGGTCCTGATCGTATCCATCGTTCGTCGGTCGAGAATCGGTTGTCGGGGCGACAGCGTCAGCGCACCTGTTCGGGAGACGTTGCGGCCGGCTCGCCCGTGGTCGCATCGCCGTTCTCGACGCGCGTTTCCGGCATCACGAGCCAGACCAGCAGCACCGCGAGCGCGCCGGCGCCGGCTAGCCCGAAGAAGCTGGTCGCATTGCCGAAGTGATCGGCGACATAGCCGGCCACGGCCGTGCTGAGCGTTGCGCCGATCCCGGCCGCGAGCCCGAACAGCCCGATGCACAGGTTGTAGCGGCCCTTGCCGCCCGCGACGTCGGCCGCGATCAGCGGCAGCATCACGCCGAACACCGCCGCGCTGATGCCGTCTAGCATCTGCACTGGCACCAGCAGGTACGGGCTGCTCACGCCGGCGAAGAGCAATGCGCGTACCGGCAGCGCCGAGAAGCCGAGCAGCAGGATCGGCCGGCGCCCCCAGCGTTGCGCGGAGCGGCCGACCCAGGGCGACAGCATCGCGACGATCGCCTGCGGCACGATGATGCAGGCGGCGATCACGAGCTGCACGTTCTCGCCCATCCCGGCCGTCACTTCGCCGGCCGCGAGGTTGAGCATTGCCGCGTTCGACAGGTGGAACAGCACCACGCACGCCGCGAAGATCAGCATCCGGCGATCGCGCAGCAGCTCGAGCAGCGTTTCGCGTTGCTCGCCTTCGTCGCGATGGTCGTGATCGTCGGGTTTCGACGACTGCGGGATCACTTCGTGGGTCGGCTGGATCATCGCGAGCGCGAACAGCGCCGGCAACGCGAGCACGGCGGTCAGCCAAAACACCGCGCGCGCGGAGAAATACTCGCCGGTGAGCCCCATCAGACCCGCGGCGACCGCGCTGCCGATCGACGCCCAGCGCGCGTTGCGGCCGAGCCGGTCGCCGAGATCCGCTCGGCCGACCAGCGAGAACGAGATCGCGGCCATCGCCGGCACGAGCATGCAGCTCGCGAAGCCGTGGAACACTTCGGCTGCGATCACCGGCACGATCGTCGGGCTCGACGCGAGCAGCACCGCGGACAGGATGATCGCCGCGATCGCCCACGCGGCCGCGCCTTTCTTGTTTTTCAGCGCATCGACGGCGGCGCCGCCGGGCACCTGGCTGACCATCGCGCTGATCGTGCCGATCGACAGCACCATGCCGATCTCGCCCTGCGTCCACTTGTGCGACGCGAGGTAGGACGCGATGAACGGACCGAACCCGGTTTGAACGTTTGCAACGAAGAAGTTGAGCCAGTCGAGGGACCGCAGACTGCGAACGGTGACGGAATGCTTGATCGTCATCGGGTCGCACTCGCAGACGAAGCCGGCGCCGGGGCAACGGGCGGGAAGACCGCGACGATCGGCTTGTCGGCCGCGTAGGGCGGCGACGCCTTGATCTGTGCGTCGTTCAGGTCGAGCTGCGGATGCAGCGCCTTGTCGCGCGTGACGAAGCGCAGCGCGCCCCAGCTCGCGGCGATCGAGCGGCGGTCGGTATTGACGAGTCCGCCGAGGTCGAGCACGACGGCCTGCGGCTGCGCGGCGCGGTCGATCAGGACGTCGACAACGCGGCCGATCTTCGTGCCGTTCGGTCGCTCGACGTCGCTGTCGAGTATCGGCAGTCGCGTCGCGGGCGACGCCGCGGCCGAACCCGACAGCGGCACGGCCTTGGGCCGCGCGGCAGGGGGCAGGTCGCCCGACGGCACGTCGAGCACGATCGGTTCCTGTTTGCCGCCCGGTGTGAAGCGGAACACATTCCACGGGAAGCTGACCTTGCGATCGCCGACGCCCATGAACCCCTGCAGGTTGACGATCATCTCGCGCGGCTTGCCGCTCGCGTCGGTCACCATGTCGACCGCGCGGCCGATCACTTTACCGTTGCGGCGCGCGACTTCGCTGTCGAGCAGCGCATGGATCTGGGTGCGGTCGAGCGTGCGTGTCGCGACGAGCGGGGCCGGCGGCGGAGGCGGCGGTGTCGGCGTTTCGGGACGCTGCACCGGCTTCGGGCGCGTCACCTCGCGGTGCGGCTTTTTCGGCGCTTCCGGTTCTTCCGGCTGCATGGGCGGCGGCACGGGCGGCATCGTGAGCGGCTCGCCGGCGGCTTCCTCGACGGGCTCGACGAGCGCCTCGCTGATCGGCGCGGGCGGATTCTGCGTTGACAGCAGCCCGCAGCCGGACAGCAGCGCGGCGGCGGCGAGAATCAGCAAGACCGTCGAAGACGGGGACGACATGCGGGATGCGGGAAACGGAGGTCCGCCGCTCATTGACACTCACTCCATGGGTCGGGGGCGCGCACGCAGGCACGCGGCTGGCGATGGATGGCGGGTGCGGGCGGCGCACCACGCGAGGTGAGAGTTTAACGTGTCTTCCTTTCAGGACCGATTTCTGCGGCGTTTTGCAGCAGTGCGGGGAGCGGGATGGCGGGGAGGGCGCCGGGGTGGAAGGGGGCGCGACCGGGAGCGTGACAGGCAACCGGGGCGCCGCGACGGCAGCGGCACCCGACCGTCGACGACGGTACGGGCGCCGCGCGCGGGCGGTCGATGTTCCGTTACTTGACCAGTGCGCCGAGCGTCGTCGTGACTGGCGCGAGCAGGCCGCCGCCCGTTTTCGACAGTGCGCTGGTGCCGCTGCCGCCCGTCAGACTGCCTGCCGGCGTGCTGCCGGTGGCGTTCGTCACGGTGCCGACCGCCGACGTCAGTGTGCCGATCGGGTTGCTGCCGCCGGTCGCACCGCCGAGCGCGCCTGTCGACAGGAGCCCCGTCACCGGCGAGAGCGGGTTCGTCGTGGCCGCGCCGCCGCCGAGCAGCGCCGTGCCCGCGGTCGCCACCGTGTTGCCGGTGGCCGTCACGACATTGCCGACGCCGGTCGTGACCGGATTGTTGCCCGTTTTCGCGATCGTCGTGCCGGCATTCGCGACGCCGTTGCCGACGGTCGTCACGAGGTTCGTTGCCGGCGCGCCGAGCGGCGTGCTTGCCGCGACCGTCTGCGTGACCGAGCCGACCGTCGACGTGATCGGCGTGATCGCCGAGCTGGCCGCGCCGGTGACCTGCGCGACCGGGCCGCTCGACAGTTGCGTGCCGAGCGTCGCGCCGCCGCCTGCGATCGTGTTGCCGAGCGTGGTGACGGCGCCGCCGACCGGCGACGTGACGGGCGCGAGCGGTGCCAGCGCCGAACCGCTCGCGCCGAGGCTCGAGACGGCACCGCCCGTGGCGGCGACCGCATCGCCGAGATTCGTGACCACGCCGCCCGTGCTCGCGACCGTCGCGCCGACCGGATTTGACGATGCGCCCAACTGGCCGAGGCCCGAGCCGATGCCGGTGCCGAGCGTCGAGACCGCTGCGCCCGCATCCTGCACGACCGTGCTGAGCCCTTGCGTTGTCGCTGCGTTCGTGCCGGGCAGCGACTGGGCCGCGATCGTCGTGCCGACGCCCGATACGGCGCCGCCTGCGGCCGTCACGATGTTGCTCGACGCGTCGGCCGTCTGGCCGACGCCGTTGGCCGCCGTGCCGCCGGAACCGCTGCCGGTGCCGCCGGTCGATGCCGTCGTGTCGCCCGATCCCGATCCGGAGCCGCCGGTACCCTGGCTCAGCGTGCCGGAGCCGCCGCAGGCGGACAGCGACATCAGCGCAGCGACGCCGGCCGCGATCATGATAATTCGGAGTCCTGCTTGATTGATGGGCGTGTTCATGTCGTCCTCGTCTCTGTTCCGGAAATGGGGCAGGCGGCCTTCGTGTGCGCCGATGTGTCGTTGCCGTGGAAGTAACGCGTCGGGCGCGTCGTTGTTGTCTCCCTGATTGACCTGTCGCCGTGTCGCGTTTTCGCCTGTACCGGAACCCGGATTGCCTGCAGGGCGAGCGATTTGCATTCTTTCGCCCTGCGTGCGGATCATGCCGTCCTCGCCGGATTCCTTGCGATCAGAGTAGGCGTGCCGACCGGAGACTTCTTTTAACGATCGTTAAATTGAAGTAAGCGTCCGATTCACTGCCGAAATCGGGGTAATCACGGTCGACGCGATGCGAATCGTATGGGTGGCGCGGCGCGCGCGAGTGCCCAGGACGGGCCGGAAGGGTGGGGGCGTGCAGGGGGAGAAGCGGCCGGCCCGCCATCATGGCGGGCCGGCGCGAGTACGGCTCGAGGTGCGCAGAGGCTGGGCGCTCAGGCGTCCGGATACCACGCGTCGCTGAATTCGCTGACCTGGACGTCGGTCAGCTCCGGACGTGCGGCCAGCCATGCGCGCACGTTCTCGCGGTCGGCGTCGGTCGTCGTGCCGCGCGGTGCGCCGGAGATCACGTACGCGCCGATCCCTTCGTCGGCGGACGCGACGGTCAGCAGGCCGTTCGCCTCGACGAAATCGATGAACGCGTCGATCAGCTGGCCGCGTTCGAGGTCGGACAGCTCGTTGCGGTATTGCGCGGTCGCGTTGAACGCGAGTTCCTGGAATTCGGCGATGTGGAGTTTCTTGCGCTGGCGGCGGTTGTGGCGTTGGCTCATGGTGTGTGACGAGTGAATGAGAGGTGGGAAAGGAGAGTGCGGCGGCGGCGGGCACTATTTCGACGTGCCGCGCGGTCCGGGCCGTGTGGCTGAACGCGCGAGCGTCGCGCCGTCGCGATATCGAGCTGTTGCGCGACTGCTCTGGAAACCATTGTCAAACATGGGGTCGATCTGGTTTTCGCGGTGTGGCCTGGCCCGGCGGCTGATTGCACGCATGACCGAATGATACAGGGATGGCGAATCTCTTCGGCTTTGCCAGTATCGGCGGCTATTCGAACGACGACGAGCGCCGTGCAGGATTCGAACGTTCCCGGGCATGTTTTCGCATGAGTATCGTCGTCCGGAACTCGTGCCGCTTACGCTCCGCATGCCGGGGGAAGCGATGCGCATCGGCCGATGGGCTACGGACGCGATCGAACCCGTTGCCCGGGACCAGGCCGCGCATCGGGAATAGCCGCTCGCCGATGCGTGCCGGTTGCGCGAAATTCCCGCCGTACGCGACGGCATTCGCGCAACTGCAGTCGAACGAAACGTTACATCAGCACGATGTCGTACTGTTCCTGACTCAGGTTCGACTCGACCTGCAGCGACACCGGCTTGCCGATGAAGTCGATCAGCATCGCGAGATGCTGCGATTCCTCGTCGAGGAACAGGTCGATCACCTGCTGCGCGGCGATCACGCGGAATTCGCGCGGGTTGAACTGACGCGACTCGCGCAGGATCTCGCGCAGAATGTCGTAGCACACCGTGCGCGAGGTCTTCACCTGGCCCTTGCCCTGGCACGTCGGGCACGGCTCGCACAGCACGTGCGCGAGCGACTCGCGCGTGCGCTTGCGCGTCATCTCGACGAGCCCGAGTTGCGAGAAGCCGTTGACCGTCACGCGCGTACGATCGCGCGACAGCGCCTTCTTCAGCTCGGACAGCACCGCGTCGCGATGCTCGGCGTTCTCCATGTCGATGAAGTCGATGATGATGATCCCGCCGAGGTTGCGCAGCCGCAACTGCCGCGCGATCGTATGCGCGGCTTCGAGGTTGGTCTTGAAGATCGTGTCGTCGAAGTTGCGCGCACCGACGTAGCCGCCGGTGTTCACGTCGATGGTGGTCATCGCTTCGGTCTGGTCGATCATCAGGTAGCCGCCCGACTTCAGGTCGACGCGGCGCGACAGCGCGCGCTGGATCTCCGTCTCGATGTTGTACAGGTCGAACAGCGGCCGCTCGCCGGTGTAGTGGTGCAGCTTCGGGCTCACTGCGGGCGTGAACTCGCCGGCGAATTCCGCGAGACGCTGGTACGTCTCGCGCGAGTCGACCTGGATGCGCGTCGTGTCGTCGTTCGCGAAGTCGCGCAGCACGCGTTGCGCGAGGTCGAGATCCTGGTACAGCAGGCTCGTTGCCGGCAGCCGCTGTGCCTGAGCCACGATCGTCGCCCAGGTCTTGCGCAGGTAGGTGACGTCGCCGGCCAGTTCTTCGGAGGTCGCGTCCTCGGCGATCGTGCGCACGATGTAGCCGCCTTTCTCGTCCGGCGGGATCACGGCGGTCAGGCGCGCACGCACGGCCTCGCGCTCGGCCTCGCTCTCGATCTTCTGCGAGATGCCGATGTGCGGCTCCTGCGGCAGGTAGACGAGCGTTCGGCCCGCGATGCTGACTTGCGTCGACAGCCGCGCGCCCTTCGTGCCGATCGGGTCCTTGATCACCTGGACCATCAGCGTCTGGCCTTCGAACACGGTCTTCTCGATCGGCTGGTGCGGTGCGCCCGACTGCGGCTCGCCCGCGAGGCGCGGATGCCAGATGTCGGCGACGTGCAGGAACGCCGCGCGCTCAAGGCCGATGTCGATGAACGCCGACTGCATGCCGGGCAGCACGCGCACGACCTTGCCGAGATAGATGTTGCCGACCCGTCCGCGCGACAGCGTGCGCTCGACGTGAAGCTCCTGCACCGCGCCTTGCTGCACGAGTGCGACGCGCGTTTCCTGCGGCGTGAGGTTGATCAGGATTTCTTCGTTCATGGTGGGATTCAGAAGGCGACGCGCGCAGCGCGCAGCAGCGCGGCAGTCTCAAAAAGGGGCAGACCCATGATACCCGAATGGGAACCATCGATTCGCTCGATGAATTCGGCCGCGCGCCCCTGGATCGCGTACGCGCCCGCCTTGCCGAACGGCTCGCGGGTTTCGACGTAACGCTCGAATGCGTCGCGCGGCGCGGCGGCGAAGCGCACCGACGAGCGCGACAGCGCGGGCGGCAGCAATTCGCCGTCGGCGCCGATCACGGCGACGGCGGTCAGCACTTCGTGTTCGCGACCGGCGAGCCGGGTCAGCATCGCGAGCGCGTCGTCGGCGTCGGCCGGCTTGCCGAGGATCGCGCCGTCGATCGTCACGGTGGTGTCCGCCACCAGCACGGGCGCGGCGGGCTTGCCGCTCGCGACGAGACGCGCACGCGCGGCTTGCGCCTTCGCGACGGTCACGCGCTGCACGTACGCATCGGCGGCTTCGCCGGGCAGTTCGGCTTCGAGCGCTTCGGCGTCTTCGTCGGGGCGCGGCAGCAGCAGTTCGAAGCGCACGCCGATCTGCAGCAGCAGCTCCTGGCGGCGCGGGCTTTGCGAAGCGAGGTAAAGGGTCGGAAAAAGTCGGGAGGGCGTGCTGGACGGCATGGTGTCGTTATCTCGTTGAGCGCGCGCGGCGCGCGTCACGAGGACGACGCGTCATGCGCGGTGGTAAGGATGATTCTGCGTGATGCTCCACGCCCGGTAAAGCTGTTCGGCGAGCAGCACGCGCACCATTCCGTGGGGCAGCGTCATGCTCGAGATGCGCAGCAGCAGGTCGGCGCGCGCCTTGAGTTCCGGATCGAGGCCGTCGGCGCCGCCGATCACGAACGCGACGTCGCGGCCGTCCTGCTGCCAGCCGGGCAGCGCCTGTGCGAGCTGCATCGTGGTCCAGTCGCGGCCGCGCTCGTCGAGCGCGACGATGCGCGCGCCCTTCGGCAGCGCGGCCTCGATCTTCTGCCGCTCGGCGGCCATCACGCTTTCCGCGCTACGGCCGCCCGAACGCAATTCGGGCTTGATCTCGCGCAGCTCGATGCGCAGCTCGGGCGGCATCCGCTTCGTGTATTCGTCGAAGCCGGAGGCGATCCAGCCGGGCATCTTGTGGCCGACCGCGAGGATGAAAAGTTTCATCGGGACGTCGCGACGCGTCAGCGGCGGCGGGCCGCCGTCTTGCGAGCCGGGCGTGCGGGCGCTTCTTCCTCGTCGTCCTCTTCTTCGCTGGCCGTCGCGAAGCCGTTCGGGCCCTTGCCGCCGCCGAGTTTCATCCGCACCGGCTTGTCGCCCCAGATTTCCTCGAGGTTGTAATACTGGCGCAGGGCCGGCTGCAGGATGTGCACGACCGCGTCGCCGCAGTCGACCAGCACCCATTCGCCGGTGTCTTCGCCCTCGGAGCTGACGATGTCGCCGCCGGCTTCCTTGACCTTGTCGCGCACGCTCGATGCGAGCGCCTTGGTCTGGCGGTTCGACGTGCCCGACGCGACGATCACGCGGTCGAACAGTTCGGTCAGGTGGCTGGTGTTGAACACCTTGATGTCTTGCGCCTTGATGTCTTCGAGAGCGTCGACGATCACGCGCTGCAGTTTGCGGATATCCATGGAATCAGGAATGGTAGAGACGATGTTGAAGAATATAGGCCCAGACGGCGGCCGGCACATGCTCGGCCGACGCATCGGGCATTTGCGCATGACGCGCGATGCATTCGCGCAGGTGCGCACGGATGTCGGTTGCGGCGATATCGAACGCCAGCGTCCTGTCGATCAGCAGATGGCCGCTCGGCGTGGCTTGCAGCACGTCGGCACCGGCCTGCCGCCGCGCGATTTCCTGCGTGACGTCGGGCGGCGCCGCGTCGAGCTCGAAGCCCGGGCGCGTCGACGCGCAGATGTGCGCGTAGTCGAACAGCTTGCGCCAGTCGCGCCACGTGTCGAGGCGTACCAGCTGGTCCGCGCCGATCAGCAGCGACAGCGATGCGTCGGGGCCGATGCGCTCGCGCCAGCGCGCGAGCGTCTCGACCGTATAGGTCGGGCCCTCGTGCTCGATCTCGTCGGTCGCGACGGTGACCGTCACGCCCGGCAGGGCCAGAGCGCCGGCGGCGGCGCGCGTCATCGCGAGCCGATGCTCGGCAGCCGACACGTCGCGCTTCTGGTACGGCTGCCCGGCGGGCAGCAGCGCGAGTTCGGTCAGGCCGAGCACGTCGGCGAAACGGCGCGCGAGTGCGAGGTGGCCGTCGTGGATCGGGTCGAACGTGCCGCCCAGCAGGCCGATACGACGTAACAGCGGGCGCGGCAGCGGGGCGGGGCGGGCGGTGGTGTCCAGAAAAACGTGTCCTGTTCTTGAGACGGCGGTGCGCGGCGGGCTCAGACCCAGTCGCGCGGCACGAGGAAGTCGGTCAGGCGCGCTTCCGGCGAGCCCGGCTCGGGCTGCCAGTTGTAGCGCCAGTTTGCGACCGGCGGCATCGACATCAGGATCGACTCGGTCCGGCCGCCGCTTTGCAGGCCGAACAGCGTGCCGCGGTCGAATACCAGGTTGAATTCGACGTAGCGGCCGCGCCGGTAAGTCTGGAAGTCGCGTTCGCGCTCGCCGTACGGCAGCGCGACACGGCGCTCGACGATCGGCAGGTACGCGTTCAGGAACGCGTCGCCGACGCTTTGCATCATCTCAAACGAGCGTTCGAAACCGGGCTCGGAGAAATCGTCGAAGAAGATCCCGCCGATGCCGCGCGTCTCGTTGCGGTGCTTCAGGAAGAAATACTCGTCGCACCACGTCTTGAAACGTGGGTAGAGCTCGGCGCCGAACGGCTCGAGCGCGTCCTTGCAGGTCTGGTGGAAATGCCGCGCGTCGTCCTCGAACGGATAAACCGGTGTCAGATCCATTCCTCCGCCGAACCAGAAGATCGGCGCTTCGCCCGGCTTCGTCGCGATCAGCATCCGCACGTTCATGTGCACGGTCGGGCAGTACGGATTGCGCGGGTGCAGCACGAGCGACACGCCGAGCGCCTCGAAGCCGCGGCCCGCGAGCTGCGGGCGTGCCGCGCTCGCCGACGGCGGCAGCGCATCGCCCGCGACGTCGGAAAAGCCGATCCCCGCCCGCTCGAACACGCGTCCGCCTTCGAGAATCCGTGTGCAGCCGCCGCCGCGCAGGCGCTCTTCGGGCCCGCGCTGCCATGCATCGGTCGCCAGCGGCGTGCCGTCGAGCGCGCCGAGCGCGTCGGCGATGCGTGTCTGCAGGTCCTGGAGGTACGTGCGCACGCGTGCCACGTCGTAGGTCGAATCGGTCATGTCTGGACTGGGTGCCCCCGCGCGAAGCGGGGGCCGTAAAAAAGGCATCCGCCGGGCATTCTATCGAACCCGGCAGAGCAGGCCGCCGCCTGCGCAGGCAGGGCGGCGGTCAGGGCAGCGACCGGGGCCTCAGGCGCTCTTGCGGTTCAGTGCGCGGAAGCCGATGTCGCGGCGGTACTGCATGCCTTCGAAGTTGATCTGGTTGATCGTGTCGTACGCATGCTGCTGCGCTTCGCGCACCGAATCGGCGAGGCCGACCACGCACAGCACACGGCCGCCCGAGGTGACCAGCTTGTCGCCGTCGGCGAGCGTCGTGCCCGCATGGAACGTCACCGCCTGCTCGGTCTCGGCCGGGATCCCGTTGATGCGGTCGCCCTTGCGCGGCGCGTCCGGATAGCCGTGCGCGGCCAGCACGACGCCGAGCGCGGTGCGGCGGTCCCAGTCGAGCTCGACCGTGTCGAGCGTGCCCGCGATCGCCTGTTCGACGACCTTCGAGAAATCGCTCTTCAGGCGCGCCATGATCGGTTGCGTCTCGGGGTCGCCCATCCGGCAGTTGAACTCCAGCGTGCGCGGATTGCCTTCCTTGTCGATCATCAGGCCGGCGTACAGGAAGCCGGTGAAGCGGATGCCATCCTTCTCCATCCCGCGTACCGTCGGCATGATGATTTCGCGCATCACGCGTGCGTGCATCTGCGGCGTGACGATCGGCGCGGGCGAGTAGGCGCCCATGCCGCCCGTGTTCGGGCCGCGGTCCTCGTCGAGCAGGCGCTTGTGGTCCTGGCTCGAAGCCAGCGCCAGCGCGTGCTTGCCGTCGACCATCACGATGAAGCTCGCTTCCTCGCCGTCGAGGAATTCCTCGATCACGACACGCGCGCCGGCGTCGCCGAGCTTGTTGCCCGACAGCATCATGTCGACCGCGGCATGCGCCTCTTCCAGCGTCATCGCGACGACGACGCCCTTGCCGGCCGCGAGGCCGTCGGCTTTCACGACGATCGGCGCGCCCTTCGCGTCGATGTACGCGTGTGCCGCGGCCGCATCGGAGAAGGTTTCGTAGTCGGCGGTCGGAATGCCGTGGCGCTTCATGAACGCCTTCGCGAAATCCTTCGAGCTTTCAAGCTGCGCGGCTTCGCGGGTCGGGCCGAACACCTTCAGGCCGCGCGCGCGGAACAGGTTGACGATGCCGGCCGCGAGCGGCGCTTCCGGCCCGACGAGCGTGAATGCGACGCCTTCGCTTTCCGCGAAATCGGCGAGCGCGTCGAGCGACGTGATGTCGACGTTCTTCAGACGCTCGTCCTGCGCCGTGCCGCCATTGCCCGGCGCGACGTAGACCATCTGGACGCGCGGCGACTGCGCGAGCTTCCACGCCAGCGCATGTTCGCGGCCGCCGGAACCGACGACGAGTAGTTTCATGGGATTCCCCGCAGACTAGAAAACAGGGCGGCCGGCACGCTCAGGCGCGCCGGCCGCGAATTCGGTCGGGCCGCCGTCGCAACGCTGCGCACGGCGGCCCGCATGTCATTCCTCGACGATGACGGCGTTCGTATACACCTCCTGCACGTCGTCGAGGTTCTCGAGCGCGTCCAGGAGCTTCTGCATCTTCGCCGCATCGTCGCCGGTGAATTCGACTTCGTTCTGCGGCTTCATCGTCACTTCGGCGAGTTCGGCCTTGAAGCCCGCGGCTTCGAGCGCGTCCTTCACTGCCGAGAAGGCCTGCCAGTCGCACAGCACTTCGATCGAGCCGTCGTCGTTCGTGCTGACGTCGTCCGCGCCGGCTTCGAGCGCGGCTTCCATCAGCGCGTCTTCCGACGTGCCGGGCGCGAACAGGAACTGGCCGACGTGATCGAACATGAACGCGACCGAACCGTCGGTGCCCATGTTGCCGCCGAACTTCGAGAACGCGTGACGGACTTCGGCGACCGTGCGCGTGCGGTTGTCGGTCAGCGTGTCGACGATGATCGCCGCGCCGCTGATGCCGTAGCCTTCGTAACGGATTTCTTCGTAGTTCGCGCCGTCCGCGCCGCCGACGCCGCGATCGATTGCGCGCTTGACGTTGTCCTTCGGCATGTTGGCGTCGGCTGCCTTGTCGACTGCCAGGCGCAGGCGCGGGTTCGAGCTCGCGTCGCCGCCGCCGAGGCGGGCCGCGACCTGGATTTCCTTGATCAGACGGGTCCAGATCTTGCCGCGCTTCGCGTCAGCCGCTGCCTTCTTGTGCTTGATGTTGGCCCATTTCGAATGACCAGCCATACCTTTCTCCGTGCCCGGGCGCGCTGCGCGGGCGATTGTGCCAATGTGTCGTTGAATCGGCGGCCGGGTTGGCGGGCGTGATGCCGCGGGGCCGCGCGTGTCGAGTGGAACAGGATTTTATCACGCGGCGACCGTCGCTTCGGGGCCGCCGCGCATGGCCGAACGGCCGGGCGGCCGTCGCGGCTTGCCGGGCCCGTACGGCCCGGCCGTGCCGGTGCGTCAGTTCTTGGTGCCGAACAGGCGGTCGCCCGCGTCGCCCAGGCCCGGCACGATGTACGCGTGCTCGTTCAGGTGCGAGTCGAGCGACGCGACGAACAGCTTCACGTCCGGGTGCGCGTCCTGGAACACCTGCACGCCTTCGGGCGCGGCGACCAGCGCGACGAACATGATGTTCGCGGCCGGCACGTTGCGGCGCTTGAGCACGTCGACCGCGTGCACGGCCGAATAGCCGGTCGCGACCATCGGATCGCACAGGATGAAGATGCGATCCTCGAGATCGGGCAGGCGCACCAGGTATTCGACCGGGCGGTGGTCGTCGGCGCGGTATACGCCGATGTGGCCGACGCGTGCGGACGGCACCAGGTCGAGCAGGCCGTCCGACATCCCGATGCCGGCGCGCAGCACGGGCACGATCGCGAGCTTCTTGCCCGCGATCACCGGCGCGTCGACCGCCACTAGCGGGGTTTCGACCCGTTTGGTCGTGATCGGCAGGTTGCGGGTGATCTCGTAGCCCATCAGCAGCGTGATCTCGCGCAGCAACTCGCGGAACG
The DNA here is from genome assembly GCF_003857765.1 of Burkholderia sp. Bp9016. NCBI lineage: Bacteria > Pseudomonadati > Pseudomonadota > Betaproteobacteria > Burkholderiales > Burkholderiaceae > Burkholderia > Burkholderia sp. Bp9016. Next base: position 75,628 of record NZ_QTPY01000009.1, on the reverse strand, counting down.
TGCGCGTCGACGTGTCCTTGTCGCGCATGTGCGTGAGCTTGTGCTGGATCAGCGGGTGATCGGTGATGAAGAGATTCGGGAAACGGCTGTCCTGTTTCATGACGGGGTGCCTTGGCGGCAAAAGGGGATCGGGGAGCGGCGACGGGCGCGGGGCCGCCTGCCGCTTATGGCCGCAATTTTACCAAGGCGCGCCGCGCGATCCGGATATTATCGACGTCTCACGACAATCCGCGCGCCGCGCATGCCCGTTGCCGCCCGTCCGGCGGCACGGTCGGGCCGCGCCGGCGCGCGTCGCCATAAAGGAATCGACGATGGATCTCGGCATCGAAGGAAAGACCGCGCTCGTGTGCGCGGCGAGTAAGGGACTCGGGCGCGGCTGTGCGGAGGCGCTGGCCGCCGAGGGCGTGAATATCGTGATCGTCGCGCGCACGCGCGATACGCTCGAGGAAACCGCCGAGGAGATCCGCGCCGAGTCGAACGTGTCGGTTGCCGCGGTCGCATGCGACATCACGACGCCGGAAGGGCGGGCGGCCGCGCTCGCCGCGTGCCCGCAGCCCGACATTCTCGTGACGAATGCCGGCGGCCCGCCGCCCGGCGACTTCCGCGATTTCTCGCACGACGACTGGATCCGCGCGCTCGAGGCGAACATGCTCACGCCGATCGAGCTGATCCGCGCGACCGTCGACGGGATGACCGCGCGCGGCTTCGGGCGGATCGTCAACATCACGAGTTCGGCCGTGAAGGCGCCGATCGACGTGCTCGCGCTGTCGAACGGCGCGCGCTCGGGGCTGACCGGCTTCGTCGCCGGGCTGTCGCGCAAGGTGGCCGGGCAGGGCGTGACGATCAACAACCTGCTGCCGGGGCTGTTCGACACCGACCGGATCGCGACGACGCTCGCGTCGTCGGCGAAAGCACAGGGCGTGACGGTGGATGAAATGCGCGCGCGGCGCGCGAAGGAGATCCCGGTCGGGCGCCTCGGCACGCGCGCCGAATTCGGCGCGGCGTGCGCGTTCCTCTGCAGCGTGCATGCCGGCTACATCACCGGGCAGAACTGGCTGCTCGACGGCGGCGCGTATCCGGGCACGTTCTGACGCGCGCGCCCGCCATTTACCCCACGACATCAATCGAAACACGAAGGAACCGGAGATGAGCAAACCCCGCATCGCATTGATTGCGCACGACGCGAAGAAGGACGAGATCGTCGCACTCGCAGGCCAGTATCGCTCGACGCTCGCGCAATGCCGGCTGGTCGCGACGGGCACGACCGGCGGGCGCATCGCCGCCGCGCACGGGCTCGAGGTCGAGCGTAAGCTGTCGGGGCCGCTCGGCGGCGACTTGCAGATCGGTGCGGAACTGGCCGACGGCCGCGTCGACATCGTCGTGTTCCTGCGCGACCCGATGACGGCGCAGCCGCACGATCCGGACATCACCGCACTGGTGCGCGCATGCGACGTGCACGACGTGCCGGTGGCAACCAACGTGGCGACCGCGCGGATGCTGCTCGACGATCTGGCGCGGAACATGCAGGACGTCTGCTAGGCGCGGTGTTCTGGAGCGCTTCGCTTTAACGGCCGTATTCTGTCGGAAAGGATTCCGTATCCGATCGGCGGATTGCGCCGGGTGCGCGGCGAGAAATGACGGATCGGCTGGTTCGGCCATCGCGGAGAGCGCGGCATGACGTAAAACGGGACAAAGTGTGCCGAACATCATTGACGCCAGCCGGCTGGGGAACGAACGGCAGCGATCGGTCTCATACCACGCCGTCCCTCGCACGCTGGGTTCATGCAATCCGTTTTCAGCGAAAACCCTACCGATGTAAAGGGATTGCATCGACGCACTGCACGACCGCGCACGACGCGCGAGAATCGTCCGCTGCGGCCCGCGTCCACACGCATCGCCGCAGCGGTAATGTCGATGCATTCGCCGAACCGGATTTCCAGATTCCAGACAGAAGAGGAGCAAACGATGCCGAAAGCAATCCGATACGACCAGCCGGGCGGCCCGGACGTGATGAAGTGGGTCGATGTCGAGGTCGGCGCGCCGAAGGCGGGCGAAGTCCGCATCCGGCAACACGCGGTCGGGCTCAACTACATCGACGTGTATTTCCGCACGGGCCTGTATCCGCAGCCGCTGCCGGGCGGCCTCGGGATGGAGGCGGCGGGCGAGGTGACGGCCGTCGGCGACGGCGTGACCGCGTTCAAGACCGGCGACCGCGTCGCCTATGTCGGCCAGCCGCCCGGCGCATACGCGCAGGAGCGCGTGATGCCGGCCGAGCGCGTCGTGAAGCTGCCGGACGGCATCGGCTACGACGACGCGGCGTCGGTGATGCTGCAAGGCCTCACCGCGCATTACCTCCTGCGCCGCACGTACCCGGTGAAGGTCGGCGACACGATCCTGATCCACGCGGCGGCCGGCGGTGTCGGGCTGCTCGTGTGCCAGTGGGCGAAGGCGCTCGGCGCGACCGTGATCGGTACCGTCGGCTCCGACGAAAAGGCCGAACTCGCGAAGACGCACGGCTGCGACCACCCGATCGTCTACACGCGCGAGAACTTCACGCAGCGCGTGAAGGAAATCACGAACGGTGCGGGCGTGCCGGTCGTCTATGATTCGATCGGCAAGGACACCTACATCGGTTCGCTCGACAGCCTCGCGCCGCTCGGCTACTTCGTCAGCTTCGGCAACGCGTCGGGTCCGCTGCCGCCGATCGACTCGAAGGAATTCTCGTCGCGCGGCTCGCTGTTCTTCACGCGTCCGACGCTGTTCTCGTACATCGCGAAGCGCGCCGATCTCGAAGCCGCGGCCGCCGAGCTGTTCGACGTGATCCTGTCGGGCAAGGTGAAGACGAGCATCAACCAGCGCTATCCGCTCGCGGAAGTCGGCCGCGCGCATACCGATCTCGAAGCGCGCAAGACCACCGGCTCGACGATCCTCGTTCCCTGACGCATCCCATTCGTGCCGGCGCCACGCCGGCACGTCCCGTTGCGGGCGGCGCCGGCGTGCCGCCCGTCTTGTCTCCCGACCCGCCCGAAGTCCCGCCGCACGTTCGGCGCGTCGTTTTCCGCCGCACGCGTTTACGCGTTTTTTACACCCGCCCCGACAGCTTTGACCCGCCCTTTACACGCGTTCCCATAAGGTTCTAGTTGTCTGATTTCGACGACGGAGAACACAAAAATGGATGGGGTTTTCATCGGCGCACTGGTGCTCTTCACCGCGCTGATCCTCGGTTTGCTTGCCGGTTGCGAGAAGCTTGCGCAATACGGCCGCGGGGGACGCGCATGACCTGGATGCTTTGGCTGGCGGGCGCCTCGACGGCCCTGCTGTTCGCGTATCTCGTCTTTGCGCTGTTGCGCGCGGAGGACATCGAATGAACGCGAACAATCTGTTGCAGACGCTGCTGTTCATCGTCGTGCTGCTTGCGGCCGCCGTGCCGTGCGCGCGCTACCTGACGAACGTGATGGACGGCAGCTCGCGCGTGGTGCGCGTGTTCGGGCCGCTCGAGCGCGCGCTGTACCGCATCGCCGGCGTCGATGCCGGCACCGAAATGAACTGGAAGCAGTACGCGATCGCGACGATCGCATTCAACGCGCTCGGCGCGCTGTTCCTGTACGGCCTGCTGCGCCTGCAGGGCTTGCTGCCGGGGAATCCGCAGCAATTCGGTGCGATGACGGCCGACGGCGCGTTCAACACGGCGGTGAGCTTCGTCACCAACACGAACTGGCAGGACTACACGCCCGAACAGACGGTCAGCTATCTGACGCAGATGCTCGGCCTGACCGTGCAGAACTTCCTGTCGGCGGCCACCGGCGTCGTCGTCGTGATCGCGCTGATTCGTGGCTTCGCGCGCCACACCGCGCAGACGATCGGCAACTTCTGGGTCGACCTCACACGCGTGACAATGTACGTGCTCGTGCCGATGGCGGTGGTGATCGCCGCGCTGCTGATGAGCCAGGGCGTGATCCAGAACATGAAGGCGTACCAGGACGTGCCGGTGCTGCAGTCGAGCACCTACGCGGCGCCGAAGCTCGACGCGCAGGGCAACCCGGTAAAGGACGACAAGGGCAACCCGGTGACGGTGCCGACTCCGCTCACGAAGCAGACGCTCGCGATGGGGCCGGTGGCATCCCAGGAAGCGATCAAGATGCTCGGCACCAACGGCGGCGGCTTTTTCAACGCGAACTCCGCGCATCCGTACGAGAACCCGACGCCGTTCTCGAACTTCATCCAGATCTTCGCGATCCTGATCATCCCGGCCTCGCTGTGCCTGGTGTTCGGCCGAATGATCGGCGACCGCCGGCAGGGCGTCGCGGTGCTCGCGGCGATGACGGTCGCGTTCGCGGTCGCGATCGGCGTCGAGGTGAGCGCCGAGCAGGCCGGCAACCCGACGTTCGCCGCGCTGCACGTCGACCAGTCGGCGAGCGCGCTGCAGCCGGGCGGCAACATGGAAGGCAAGGAAACGCGCTTCGGGATCGCGCAGACCGGCATCTTCACGGTCGCGACCACGGCCGCGTCGTGCGGCGCGGTCGACACGATGCACGATTCGCTGACCCCGCTCGGCGGCCTCGTGCCGATGCTGCTGATGCAGCTTGGCGAGGTGATCTTCGGCGGCGTCGGCTCCGGCCTTTACGGGATGCTCGTGTTCGCACTGCTCGCGGTGTTCGTCGCGGGCCTGATGATCGGCCGCACGCCCGAATACGTCGGCAAGAAGATCGAGTCGTACGAGATGAAGATGGTGTCCATCGTCGTCCTGCTCACGCCGTTGCTCGTGCTGGTCGGCACGTCGATCGCGGTGCTCGCCGATGCGGGCCGTGCCGGCATCGCGAACCCGGGCCCGCACGGCTTCTCGGAAATCCTGTACGCGTTCAGCTCGGCCGCGAACAACAACGGCAGCGCGTTCGCGGGCCTGACGGTCGGCACGCCGTTCTACAACTCGATGACCGCGATCGCGATGTGGTTCGGTCGTTTCGGCACGATCGTGCCGGTGCTGGCGATCGCCGGCTCGCTCGCCGCGAAAAAGCGCATCGCCGCGACGAGCGGCACGCTGCCGACGCACGGTCCGCTGTTCGTCGTGCTGCTGCTCGGCACCGTGATGCTGGTGGGCGCGCTGACCTACGTGCCGGCGCTGGCGCTCGGCCCCGGCGTCGAGCATCTGATGATGTGGCTGGGCGCGTGAACGCGCGCCCGCATGGCGACACCTTGAAAAAGACTGAAGAGATTGAAGAGATCGCAATGACTCAACATTCCGCAACACGGTCCATGTTCGATCCGGCGCTGCTGCGTCCGGCGATCGTGGATTCGTTCAAGAAACTCACGCCGCGCACGCAGTTCCGCAACCCCGTGATGTTCTGCGTGTACGTGGGCAGCATCCTCACCACGATCCTGTGGATTGCGGCACTCGTTGGCCAGGCCGAGGCGCCCGCGGGTTTCATCCTCGCCATCGCGCTGTGGCTGTGGTTCACGGTGCTGTTCGCGAACTTCGCCGAAGCGCTCGCGGAAGGACGCTCGAAGGCGCAGGCCGCATCGCTGCGCAGCGCGAAGAAGGACGTGATGGCGAAGAAGCTCAACGAGCCGCATCCGAAGTCGCCGATCCGCATCATGACCGCGTCCGACCTGCGCAAGGGGGATGTCGTGCTGGTCGAGGCCGGCGACGTGATCCCGGCCGACGGCGAAGTCGTCGACGGTGTCGCATCGGTCGACGAGTCGGCAATCACGGGCGAATCCGCGCCGGTGATCCGCGAATCGGGCGGCGACTTCTCGTCGGTGACGGGCGGCACGCGCGTGCTGTCCGACTGGATCGTCGTGAAAGTCACCGCCAACCCCGGCGAGGCGTTCCTCGACCGGATGATCGCGATGGTCGAAGGCGCGAAGCGCAAGAAGACGCCGAACGAAATCGCGCTGACGATCCTGCTGGTCGCGCTGACGATCGTGATGCTGCTCGCGACCGCCACGCTGCTGCCGTTCTCGATGTTCTCGGTCGAGGCGATGAAGGCCGGCCACGTGGTGACGATCACGGCGCTCGTCGCGCTGCTCGTATGCCTGATCCCGACGACGATCGGCGGTCTGCTGTCGGCGATCGGCGTGGCGGGGATGAGCCGGATGATGCAGGCGAACGTGATCGCGACGTCGGGCCGCGCGGTGGAAGCGGCGGGCGACGTCGACGTGCTGCTGCTCGACAAGACCGGCACGATCACGCTCGGCAACCGCCAGGCGTCGGCGTTCGTGCCCGCGCCGGGCGTGACCGAGGAAGCGCTGGCCGATGCCGCGCAACTGTCGTCGCTCGCCGACGAAACACCGGAAGGCCGCAGCATCGTGGTGCTGGCCAAGGAACGTTTCAATATTCGCCAGCGCGACATGGCGCAACTGCACGCGACGTTCCTCGGCTTTTCCGCGCAGACGCGGATGAGCGGCGTCGATCTGTCCCCCAAGGGGACTTCCTCCGGGGCGCCGGAGCGCGAGATCCGCAAGGGCGCGGCCGATGCGATCCGCCGCTATGTCGAGACGCACGGCAGCCGCTTCCCGGAAGAGGTGCGTCGCGCGGTCGACGAGGTCGCGCGGCGCGGCAGCACGCCGCTCGTCGTGGCCGACCTGCATGACGGCGCGGCACGCGTGCTCGGCGTGATCGAGCTGAAGGACATCGTGAAGGGCGGCATCAAAGAGCGCTTCGCGGAGCTGCGCAAGATGGGCATCAAGACCGTGATGGTGACGGGCGACAACCGGCTGACGGCCGCGGCGATCGCGGCGGAAGCGGGCGTCGACGATTTCCTCGCGGAAGCGACGCCGGAAACCAAGCTCGCGACGATCCGCGAGCACCAGGCGGCCGGCCGGCTCGTCGCGATGACGGGCGACGGCACCAACGACGCGCCGGCGCTCGCGCAGGCCGACGTGGCGGTCGCGATGAATACCGGCACGCAGGCGGCGAAGGAAGCCGGCAACATGGTCGACCTCGACTCGAATCCGACCAAGCTGATCGAGATCGTCGAGATCGGCAAGCAGATGCTGATGACGCGCGGCTCGCTGACGACCTTCTCGATCGCGAACGACATCGCGAAGTACTTCGCGATCATCCCGGCCGCGTTCGTGACGACATACCCGCAGTTGCGCGTGCTCGACATCATGCACCTCACGTCGCCGGCGTCGGCGATCCTGTCGGCGGTGATCTTCAACGCGCTGATCATCGTCGCACTGATCCCGCTCGCGCTGAAGGGCGTCACGTACCGGCCGCTCGGCGCCGCTTCGCTGTTGCGCCGCAACCTGCTGGTGTACGGCCTGGGTGGCGTGCTGTTGCCGTTCCCGTTCATCAAGCTGATCGACATGACGCTCGCGGCGCTCGGCTGGGCCTGATGCGCCGCATTTGAAGGAAGACCCATCATGAAAACGTTGATTCGCCCGCTCGTCGTGATCTTTGTCGTGCTGACCGCCGTGACGGGGCTCGCTTACCCCGCCGTGATGACCGTGTTCGGCCAGGCCGTGTTTCCGTCGCAGGCCAACGGCAGCCTGATCGAGAAGGACGGCAAGGTGGTCGGCTCCGCGCTGATCGGCCAGTCGTTCGATGCGCCGAAGTATTTCTGGGGCCGGCTGTCGGCCACGTCGCCGATGCCGTACAACGCGGCCGGCTCGGGCGGCTCGAACCTCGGCCCGCTGAACCCGTCGCTCGCCGACCAGGTGAAGGGGCGCATCGCCGCGCTGCGCGACGCGGGCACCGACCTGTCGAAGCCGGTGCCGGTCGATCTCGTGACGGCGTCCGCCAGCGGTCTCGATCCGGAGATCACGCCGGCCGCCGCCGCGTATCAGGTCGAGCGCGTCGCGAAGGCGCGCAACCTGACGCCGGACGCGGTCGCGCAGCTCGTCGCCGCGAACACGACGGGCCGCCAGTTCGGCATGCTCGGCGAGCCGCGCGTGAACGTGCTGAAGCTGAATCTCGCACTCGACGCGGCGCCGGCCGCGCACTGAATGCAGGGGCAGCCCGGCGCGGCTTGCTGCGCGCCGGGTCCGATTCGTGACCGACGGCGCATGCGCCGTCTTTGCCTTTGCGGCGATTTGGAACAACAATGCCAGTACTCGCGCGTAACCCGGCGCTCCGCCCTCCCGACGCATGAACCGCCCCGATCCAGACCAACTCCTCGACAAGCTGCAGCGAGACGAAGAAAAGCAGCGGCGCGGCCAGCTCAAGATCTTCTTCGGTGCGTCCGCAGGCGTCGGCAAGACCTACGCGATGCTGCAGGCCGCGCGCCAGCGCCTGCAGGACGGCGTCGACGTCGTCGTCGGTATCGTCGAAACCCACGGCCGCAGCGAAACCGCCGCGCTGCTCGACGGGCTGGACGTGCTGCCGCTCGCGCGCATCGACTATCGCGGCCGCACGCTCGCCGAGTTCGATCTCGATGGCGCGCTCGCGCGTGCGCCGCAATTGATCCTCGTCGACGAACTCGCGCATTCGAACGTGCAGGGCGCGCGGCACCTGAAGCGCTGGCAGGACGTTTACGAACTGCTCGACGCGGGCATCGACGTGTATACGACCGTCAACGTCCAGCATCTCGAAAGCCTGAACGACGTGGTCGGCGCGATCACCGGCATTCGCGTGTGGGAGACCGTGCCCGACCGCGTGTTCGACGCGGCCGACGAGGTTACGCTGGTCGACCTGCCGGCCGAGGAACTGCTCGAGCGGATGCGCGACGGCAAGGTCTATCTCGCGCAGCAGGCCGAACGCGCGGTGCGCAACTTTTTCCGCAAGGGCAACCTAATCGCACTGCGCGAACTGGCGTTGCGGCGCACGGCCGATCGTGTCGACGCGCAGATGCGCGAGTACCGCGCGGATCGCTCGATCCAGCGCATCTGGCAGGCGCGCGAGCGGCTGCTGGTGTGCGTCGGGCCAGGGCCCGAGGCGCCGACGCTCGTGCGCGCGGCCGCACGGCTCGCCGCGAGCGTGAAGGCTGACTGGATCGCCGTGTATGTCGAGACGCCGCGGCTGCAGCGGCTGCCCGACGCGCAGCGGCAACGCACGCTCGACGCGCTGAAGCTCGCGGCCGAGCTCGGTGCGGAGACGGCCACGCTTGCCGGCGACGATGCGGTCGCCGCGCTGATCGGCTATGCGAAGGTGCGCAACGTGTCGAAGGTCGTCGCGGGCGGCTCGCCGAAGGTCGGGCTCGCGCGCCGTTTCGCGCGGCCGTTCGGCGAGAAGCTGGCCGAACGCGCGGGCGACGTCGACCTGATGCTGATCCGCGCGTCGGCGGGCGACGACGCGCGCTCAGCGCCGATCGACCCGCGCGTGCGCGACTGGCGCAATGCGTTCGCGCAGTTCGGCACGCACCGTTCGCCGCCCCGGCACTACGCGTACGCGGCCGCGATCTGCGCGGCGATCACGGTCATAGCGAGTGTCGTGGCGGAGCGGCTCGACCTCACGAACCTCGTGATGCTGTACCTGCTCGGCGTCGTGTTCTCGGCCGTGCGGCTCGGGCGCGGCCCGGGCGTGCTGCAATCGTTCCTGTCGGTCGCCGCGTTCGACTTCTTCTTCGTGCCGCCGCGCATGTCGTTCTCGGTCAGCGATACGCAATACCTGCTGACCTTCTTCGGAATGCTGCTGACGTCGCTCGTGATCAGCCACCTGACGTCGACGCTCACGCGCCAGGCGAGCATCGCGCAGCGCCGCGAACGCCGCACCGGCGCGATCTATGCGATGGCGCGCGAACTGGGCGCCGCGCTGACGATCGAGCAGATCGTCGAGATCGGCAGCCGCCACGTCGGCGAGGTGTTTCGCGCGCGCGTCGCGTTCCTGCTGCCCGACAGCGCGGACCAGGTACGGCAGAAGCTCGAGGATCCCGACGCGGCCGTCACGCTGACGGGCACGGAACTCGACTGCGACGTCGGCCAGTGGGTGTACGACCAGCAGAAGCCGGCCGGCCGCGGCACCGACACGCTGCCCGCGGCCGCCGCGCTGTACCTGCCGCTGAAGGCGCCGATGCGCACGCGCGGCGTGCTCGCGGTGGCGTCGCGCGAGCCGCGCGAACTCGAGGTGCCCGAGCAGCAGCGGATGCTCGACGCGTTCGCCGCGCAGATCGCGCTCGCGCTGGAGCGCGTGCACTACGTCGAGATCGCGCGCGATGCGCTCGTCAGCATGGAGTCCGAGCGGCTGCGCAACTCGCTGCTGTCGGCGATCTCGCACGACCTGCGCACGCCGCTCACGACGATCGTCGGCTTCTCGTCGATGCTCGCGAACGCACGCGCGGCCGCGCCGCGCACGCAGACCGACGACGCGACGGCCGAGCGCAGCGCGCAGCGCGAAGGCGAGCTCGTCGATGCGATCCACGACGAAGCGCTGCGAATGACCGGCATCGTCACGAACCTGCTAGACATGGCGCGGCTGCAGGCCGGCAGCCTGCAGCTCAAGCGCCAGTGGTCGCTGCTCGAGGAAACCGTCGGCGCGGCGCTGGCCGCATGCAAGCGCGTGCTTGCGCACCATCCCGCACGTGTATCGTTGCCGGCCGACCTGCCGCTGTTGCGGATGGACGCGGTGCTGATGGAGCGGCTGTTCACGAACCTGTTCGAGAACGCGGCGAAGTACACGCCGTCCGGCGCGCCGCTCGACATCGGCGCGGAGTGCGTGACCGACGACGGGCAACCGTTCGTGCGCGTGCACGTCGACGATCACGGCCCGGGCCTGCCGGCCGGGATGGAGACGCGGATCTTCGACAAGTTCACGCGCGGCGAGAAGGAATCGGCGACGCCGGGCATCGGGCTCGGCCTCGCGATCTGCCGCGCGATCGTCGAGGCCCACGGCGGTAGAATCGGCGCGCTCAACCGTACCGGGCCCGACGGCCGCGTGACGGGGGCGCGCTTCTGGTTCACGCTGCCGGTCGATACGCCGCCGGCCGTGCCTGCCGTACCCGATGACGATATCGACGCGCCCGGCGCATCGTCCCCATCCGAGCCATTGCCAGACCATGAGTGAACCGAGCCTGACCGTCGTCCTGATCGAGGACGAAAAACAGATCCGCCGCTTCGTGCGCGCCGCGCTCGAAGAGGAGGACATCGCCGTATTCGAGGCGGAGACGGGCAAGCAGGGGCTGATCGACGCGGCGACGCGCAAGCCCGATCTGGTGATCGTCGACCTCGGCCTGCCCGACACCGACGGCCTCGACGTGATCCGCGAGTTGCGCGGCTGGTCCGAGGTGCCGGTGATCGTGCTGTCCGCGCGAACGCAGGAAGAGGAGAAGGTTGCCGCGCTCGACGCCGGCGCCGACGACTACCTGACCAAACCGTTCGGCGTGTCCGAGTTGCGTGCACGGATGCGCGCGCAACTGCGCCGGCGCAACCAGGGCGGTGCGAGCGAGTCGCCGAAGGTGAACTTCGGCAGCGTGACCGTCGATCTCGCGCTGCGCCAGGTCTGGCGCGACGGCGAGATCGTGCACCTGACGCCGCTCGAATACCGGCTGCTCGCGACGCTCGTGCGGCACGCGGGGCGCGTGCTCACGCACCGCCAGTTGCTGCGCGACGTATGGGGACCGTCGCACGTCGAAAGCCATCACTATCTGCGCATCTACATGGCGCATCTGCGCCAGAAGCTCGAACGCGATCCCGCGCAGCCCGAGCACATCGTGACCGAGACGGGCGTCGGCTATCGGCTCGTCGGCGCCGCGTGACGTTCGCGGCCGGAAAGCAAGCGCGCTCAATGTGAAAGTTGCATCGGCGCGACATTGCCGGCGCGCGAGCCGGCCGCGCACACTGGTTGCGGATTCCCCGCTATGCTGACCGTTCCGAGAACGAAATCGAGGAGCGTGCAATGTCCGTCCGTCTGGTCGTCATCTGTGCGCTGGCGCTCGCTGCGCCCGGCGCGTTCGCGCAGCCGCTTCCTCCCGGTCAGCAGCCTTCGTCGCCGCAGTCCGCGCTCGCCAGTCCGGCGTCGGTCAACTGCGAGAAACTCGGCGGCCGCCACGTGATCCGCAACCTGCCCCGCGGGCAGGTCGGGATGTGCGTGTTCAAGGACGGCCGCGTATGCGACGAATGGGCGCTGTATCGCGACGACCGCTGCGTCGGCGGCGGCGCAGCCAAGCGCGTGTCGAACTGAGCGGTTGAACTGCCGAACCGCCGCTCGCGGCAGGCGGACCGGTGCCCGCCGGGCCATGCCGCGGCCGGATTCCCCGTTCGAGCGTGGCGGGCAACATCCGGCGCGTCCGTAAGCATCTTGTTATACTCGGCGCCGCCCGGGGACGACCCCGGGTCATTCGCTTCAACGGGGACGGCCCCATCCGATACGGAGTACGTCGAGATGGCGTGGGTATTGTTGTTTATCGCCGGTTTGCTGGAAGTGGCCTGGGCGGCCGGCATGAAATCGTCCGAGGGTTTCACGCGGCTCGGACCGTCGGTGTTTACGATCGTGACGGCGCTGGCCAGCTTCGGGCTGCTCGCGGTCGCGATGCGCCAGTTGCCGCTCGGCACGGCGTATGCGGTGTGGACGGGCATCGGCGCGGTCGGCGCGTTCGTGTTCGGCATCGTGATGATGGGCGAGGCGCTGACCGTCGCCCGTGTCGCGAGCGCATCTCTGATCGTGCTCGGGCTGATCGGCCTGAAACTGTCGTCGGCCGCCTGAGGCCGGCATGCCGGGTGCGCTTGCGCCCGGTCGCCCGGCCGTGACGCACTGCGGAATTGCGCCGGCCATCCTGATAGCCTGTCTATAATGGAACGCATTCGGACCTGAATGCCGTTTCGCCGTCCCCGGCGGGCGGCGCCGGTCGCCACGCGCCGCGCGGCCGGTCATGCGACCCGATCCGATCAATCGGCAAAAGCGCACGCAAAGTGCAAGGAGAGGGCCATGATCGAAGCCATTTCGCTCGGCGCGGGGCTCGCGTGGGCGAGCGGGCTGCGCCTGTACCTGACGGTGCTGATCGCCGGCGTGCTCGCGCGGGCCGGCTGGCTTCATCTGCCCGATACGCTCGCCGTCCTCACGTCGCCGTGGGTCATCGGCGCCGCAGCCGTGCTCGCCGTTACCGAATTCCTTGCCGACAAGATTCCCGCGTTCGATTCGCTGTGGGACGCCGTGCATACGTTCATCCGCATTCCGGCCGGCGCGGTGCTGGCCGCCGGTGCACTCGGCCATGCCGACCCGACCGTGCTCGCGGTCGCCGGGCTGGCCGGCGGTTCGCTCGCCGGTGCCGCGCACATCACGAAGGCCGGCACGCGCGCACTGATCAACCTGTCTCCCGAACCGATCTCGAACTGGATCGCATCGTCGACCGAGGACGGTCTCGTGTTCGGCGGCCTTGCGCTCGCGTTTTTCGTCCCGCTGGCTTTCCTCGTGCTGCTCGCCGCGTTCATCGTCGCGTCGGCGTGGGCGCTGCCGCGTCTGTGGCGTGGCGTGTCGGGCGGATTCCGCGGGATGGCGAACCATATGGTGTCGCGGCTCAACTCGATCGGGGGCAAGCGCGATTGAAGGCGCAGTCGTCCGTCGAGCGGCAGCACGCTGATTCGTCCGCACCCGGGCCGCGCGGCCACGCCGGCCGCTTCGGCTGGCACGACCTGATCCGCCAGGCCGCGCGGATGACCGCGCGCGACTGGCGCGCCGGCGAGTTGACGCTGCTCGTGCTGGCGCTGGTGCTCGCGGTCGCGGCGCTGACGAGCGTCGGTTTTCTCGCCGACCGGCTGCGTCAGGGGCTCGAGCGCGATGCGCGCCAGATGCTCGGTGCCGATTTCGTCGTGCGCGCCGATCATCCCGTCGATCCGTCGTTCGACCGCGACGCGCGCGCACTCGGCCTGCGTACCGCGACAACCGCGATTTTCCCGAGCATGATCGCAGCGGCCGCGGGCGGGCAGGCGAGCGGTGCCGCGCCCACGCGCCTCGCGGCCGTGAAGGCCGTATCGCCCGGGTATCCGCTGCGCGGTGCGGTCGAGATCGTGCCGGCCGGTGCCGCCGCCGCGCACAAGGCGACCGCGATTCCGGCCCCCGGCACCGTGTGGGCCGATCCCGCGCTGCTCGATGCGCTGCATCTGCGAGCAGGCGACACCGTGCGCGTCGGGCTGCGCACGTTCACGGTCGCCGCGTCGATTTCCCGCGAGCTCGATCGCGGCTTCTCGTTCGTCAATTTCTCGCCGCGGCTGATGATGCGCGCGGACGAACTCGCCGCGACCGGGCTCGTCGGCTATGGCAGCCGCGTCACGTACCGGCTGCTGGTTGCCGGCGATTCGCAGGCCGTCGCACGCTTCGAGGCGTATGCGCACGGTCGCGTCGACGGCGGCAAGCTGCGCGGCGTCGGACTCGAATCGCTGCAGGAAGGGCAGCCGCAGGTGCGGCAGACGCTCGATCGCGCGCGCCATTTCCTGACGCTCGTTGCGCTTTTGACCGCGCTGCTCGCGGCGGTCGCTATCGCGATGGCCGCGCAGCGCTACATGCGGCGCCATCTCGACGGCTGCGCGACGATGCGCTGCCTCGGCGTGAGCCGCCGTACGCTCGGCGCGCTTTTCGCGCTCGAATTCGTCGGCATCGGTGTCGTCTCGGGTGTCGCCGGCGCGCTGCTCGGTTATGGCGGTCACTGGGCGCTGCTGACGGCGCTCGGCGGCCTGATCGACGTCGTGCTGCCGCCGCCGACGCTGTGGCCGGCGCTCGTCGGCATCGGCGCCGCGCTCGTGCTGCTGCTCGGCTTCGCGCTGCCGCCGCTCGCGCCGCTTACGCGCGTGCCGCCGGTGCGCGTGCTGCGGCGCGACTGGGGCGACGCGTCGCGCACCGCGTGGGCCGCTTATGCGATCGGCGTCGTGCTGTTCGCCGGGCTGCTGATCGTCGCCGCGGGCAACCTGAAGCTCGGGCTGATCGTCGCGGGCGGCTTCGCCGGCGCGCTGGTCGGTTTCGCGCTGATCGCCCGGCTCGTGCTGTACGCGGCGGCGCGTGCGGTGCGCAACGCGCGCGTGGCCGCGGGCATTGGCTGGCGTTATGCGCTCGCGTCGCTGCACCGGCGCGGCACGGCCAGCGCGCTGCAGATCACGGCGCTCGCGCTGGGCCTGATGTGCCTGCTGCTGATCGCGATCACGCGCAACGACCTCGTCGCCGGATGGCGGGAGTCGACGCCGCCCGACGCGCCGAATCAGTTCCTGATCGACATTCAGCCCGACCAGCGCGACGACGTCGCGGCGTGGCTGCTCGCACACGGCGTGCGCGATGCGGTGCCCGCGCCGATGGTGCGCGGCCGGCTCGTCGCGATCAATGGCAAGCCCGTGAACCCGGACGCGTATCCGTCCGACGAAGCGCGCCGGCTCGTCGATCGCGAATTCAACCTGTCGTACACGACCGAGTTGCCGTCCGACAACCGGATCGTCGCCGGCGACTGGTTCGGCACGTCGGCCACGCCGCAGATCTCGATCGAGGCCGGGCTCGCGAAGACACTGAAGGTAAAGCCGGGCGACGTGCTGCGCTTCGACGTGACCGGGCTGACGGTCGATGCGCCGATCACCAGCGTGCGCAAGCTCGACTGGGGCACGTTCCGCGTCAACTTCTTCGTGCTGATGCCGCCGCCGGTGTTGAAGGATTTCCCGGCCGTCTACCTGACGAGCTTCCATCTGACGGCCGATCGGGCGGCGCTGCTCGACCCGCTGATTGCGCGCTACCCGAACCTGACCGCGATCGACGTCGCGCCGATCCTCGCGCAACTGCAGCGGATGATGCTGCAGGTGGTGGGCGCAGTGCAGTTCCTGTTCGCGTTCACGCTCGCAGCCGGCGTGCTCGTGCTGTACACGGCGCTTGCCGGCTCGCGCGACGAGCGCGTGCGCGAGGCCGCGCTGCTGCGTGCGCTCGGTGCGTCGCGCGCGCAGGTCAATGCGGTGCAGCGCGCGGAATTCATCGTCGTCGGCGCGCTGGCAGGTGTGCTGGCATCGGCGGGCGCCATCGCGGTCGGCTGGGTGCTTGCGTCGCGCGTGTTCGATTTCCGGCTCGCGGTCGATCCGTGGCTCGTGCCGGCCGGCATTGCTGCCGGCGTCGCGTGCGCCGCTGCGGCCGGCTGGCTGAGCCTGCATAATGTGTTGCGGCGCCCCGCGCTGCAGTCGCTGCGCGACGCCTGAGCGTCGCCGGCGGCCCCGAATATCCCGTTTCCGATTATCCGTATGACCGATGTGAATGATGATGCGCCGTCGCAGCCGACGGCGTTCGAGCTCGTGGGTGGCGAAGCCCGTGTGCGCGAAATGGTGGACCGTTTCTACGACCTGATGGACCTCGAGCCCGAGTTCGCGGAGATTCGCGCGCTGCATCCGGCGTCGCTCGATGGCTCGCGCGACAAGCTGTTCTGGTTCCTGTGCGGCTGGCTCGGCGGCCCCGACCACTACATCAGCCGGTTCGGCCATCCGCGGTTGCGCGCACGGCACCTGCCGTTCCCGATCGCGTCGGTCGAGCGCGACCAGTGGCTGCGCTGCATGGCGTGGGCGATGGAGGACGTCGGGTTGCCCGAGCCGCTGCGCGAGCGCCTCATGCATTCGTTTTACGACACGGCCGACTGGATGCGCAACCGGCCCGGTTGATCGACCGGTACGCTGCTGTCCGGGCGCCGGACGATTTGGTCTTGGCGTCCGTCCGGTGCGGCGCGACACTGACCGTTTCCCCATCGATACGAGGCTCGCCCGATGACGACCCAGGCACTGTTTCGCGAAGACGCCTACCTTACGCAATGCGACGCCGTCGTCGCGGCCGTCGGTGATGACGGCATCCGGCTCGACCGCACCGTGTTCTATCCGCTCGGCGGCGGGCAGGCCGGCGACAGCGGCACGCTGACGCTGTCCGACGGCAGCACGATCGCGATCGCCGACACGCGCAAGGCGAAGTTCGACGGCGCGACGCCCGACGACGCCGTACACGTGCCCGCAGCAGGACAGGAGGCGCATCTGGCGGCGTTTGCGCCCGGCGCGCGCGTGGTCGCGGACATCGACTGGCTGCGCCGTTACCGGCACATGCGGCTGCATACGGCCGCACACCTGATGTGTGCGGTGCTGCCGTATCCGGTCGACGGCTGCAGCGTGACGGCCGACTACGTGCGGCTCGATTTCGCGACGTCCGAAGCGATCGACCGGCAGGACGTCGAACGCCGCCTCGCGGCGCTGGTCCACGGCGCGCATCCGGTCACGACCGAATGGATCACCGACGCGGAGATGGCCGAGCGGCCCGAACTGGTGCGCACGATGAGCGTGAAGCCGCCGATGGGGCTGGGCCGCGTGCGGCTGCTGCGCATCGCCGGCGTCGACTTGCAGCCGTGCGGCGGCACGCACGTGCGCAATACGTCGGAGATCGGCGACCTGCGGGTCGCCAAACTTGAAAAGAAGAGCGCGCGGACACGACGCCTCGTACTGGAGTTTGCATGACGAGCGACACCCTGACGGATGGCGCCGCGGCGCTCGATCCGCACGCGCGCGAGATTCTCGATTTCTGGTTCGGTGTACCGGATTCGGCCGAGTTCGGGCACGCACGCAAGATATGGTTCAACGGCGGCGCGGCGTTCGACGACGTGCTGCGCGTGCGCTACGGCGCACTGCTCGACGCCGCATGCAACGGTGCCTGCGACCGCTGGGCCGGCTCGCCATCGGGCGCACTCGCGCTGATCGTGGTTCTCGACCAGTTTTCCCGCAACGTTCATCGCGGTACGCCACGTGCGTTCGCTGCCGACCCGAAGGCGCTGGCGCTCGCGCGCCGCGTCGTCGCGGCAGGATGGGATGCGCAATTGCCGAGCGGCCATCACCGCGCGTTCGCGTATCTGCCGTTCGAACATGACGAGTCGCACGAGAGCCAGCGCGAGGCCGTGCGTCTGTGTGCGGGCATTCGTGACGAAGCGGGGTGCGAGAGCTATCACGACTTCGCGTTGCGGCACGCGGCCGTGGTCGAGCGCTTCGGGCGATTTCCGCACCGCAACGCGATTCTCGGCCGTGCGTCGACCGATGAGGAAACGGCATTTCTGCGCGAGCCCGGTTCGTCGTTCTGACGAGCGGGGCAGCGGCGGGGCAGGCATGAAACCGCGTTCGCTCGGCGAATGCGGGGCTTCTGCCGAAAATGACGACGGCGCCCGTGGGGCGCCGTCTCGCGTTACGGTGTCGCGGGTTCTTCAGGCGTGCGCAAGTACACGCGCAGCAGTTCCTCGTCGTCGCCCGGCCGCGCGCCGGTCCAGAACAGTTTCCATTCGCTGCCGGGTGCGGGATCGACTGCCCGCACGCCCTGGACGATCATCCACGTGCAGCGCGTCGCCTTCGCGTCGTTGATCGGCGTGTGCTGGATGCCCGAGAAGTAGTACAGCATCGGCGCTTCCGACTCGCCGAGCCCGTGCAGGCTTGCCATGCAGTCGCCGTCGTTCCATTCGAGCGCGAGATGCGCGTTCAGGTCTTCGAATACCGACCGGTAGCTCTTCGCGACGTCGAGCCACGGCAGCAGCAGCGTGTACACCAGCCCCCACGCGACCAGCGCGCCCGCGCCCCACGACAGCGCGCCGCGCCACCGGCCCGTCGTGCGCAGCTTCGGCAGCAGCCACAGCCAGCCGACCGTCAGCACGAGCGCGCCGATCACGAACCCGGGCACGATCGGCATCGTCCAGTCGAGCGGCAGCCAGCGGCCGAGCAGTGCGAGGTTTGCGTGCGATGCGCCCGGATCGGCCATCACCGCCCAGATCACCCACGCGAGTGCGACGACGATGCCGAACAGCAGGCGGCTCAGGTAATCCCACGCGAGATGCAGACCGCGCGGCAGCCGCTCGATCGCCTGTGCGGCGACCAGCGCGAGCGGCGCGAAGAACGGCAGGATGTAGAGCTGGCGCGAGGTCGCGGACACTTGCAGCACCGCGAGGCCGATGCCCGTGAACAGCACGGGCAGGGCGATGCGCGGCGTGCGCCAGTCGCGCCAGGCGCCGCGCGCCAGCGCGACGATCGCGAGCGGTGCGACCGGGAAGCCGACCAGCAGGAACGCACGCAGGATGAAGAACGGCTTGTCGTTTTCCGCGCCGAGTTGCGGCACGGAGAAGCCGAAGAAACGACCCACGTTGTTGTCCCAGAACCACGTCATGAACAGCGTCTCGGAGCGCAGGAACAGCGCGGTCGGCCAGATGAGCGCGAACGGCGCGCACACGAGCGCGGCGACGCCGAGCGAGCGTGCGAACGCGCGGGTGCGGCAGGCCGGGTAGAGCACGAGCACGCCCGTGAGGGTGGCCGCGAACACGAGCGGCACGAACAATCCTTTCGCCATCAGCGCGATGCCGACGCCTGCGCCGAAGATCGGCGCGGCCCAGCGGCCCGACGGCCGCACCGGCAGCCCGTGCCGCATTTGCTGCGCGCGCGCGACGTGCTGCATCACGAGTTCGAGCATGCCGCAGAAACCCATTGCGGTGCCGGCGAACAGCGCGACGTCCGTCATCATGTCGTGCACGTGCTTGATCACGACGAGCGTGCCCGCGCTCAGCACGACGGGGCCGATCACGCGCAGGTCGAGCCAGTTGTCCGCGCGGTTTGCGCTGCGCGCCGCGCGCGCGATGAAACCGAACCCGAGCGCCGCGAACAGCGCGCTCGCGAGCCGTGCCGCGTCGTGCAGCGGCATTACGCGCTGCAGCAGCCACGCGAGACTCGTCGCGACCCACGCGTAGAGCGGCGGTTTTTCCATGAACGGCAGGCCGGCATTGGTCGGCACGACGAAGTCGCCGGTCTCGAGCATGTGCTGGATGATGCCGAACGTATAGGTCTCGTCCTGCTTCCACGGATCGTGGCCGAGCACGCCCGGCAGCGTGTACGCGCAGACCAGCGCGGCGACCAGCAGCCACGCCTGCCAGCCGAGCCGGGCGACGCGCTCGCGCGCCGCATGCGTTGCGGCAGCAGCGGGGCCGGCCACGGCCGGCGTACCGGCGGCATCGAGCGTCGCGCCGAAGTCGGGATCGGCGGCCGATCGGGCATGATGAGCCGAAGCGGGCACGGACGTGCGTCGCCGGCCGGGCGCTGCGGAACCTGGCATGGAAAAGATCTCGGTCGGGTCAAGCCGGTCCGGCGACATGGGCCGGGACCGATAAGGGTCGCGTCGAGGCGAAATGACAGCCGGATGACCTGGCTGTTTGACTTGGCGCTAGTAGAGCACGGAATTGTTACTGATGTTTACTGAAACTGTCACGATATTGTGGAGATTTGTGGTGCCGTGACGACGGATTGTTTCAGTGGGCGATTTTTACCGCCCGGCGGGGGGCGGTTAGCGGCCGCCGCCGACGTCGAGCAGGGCGCCCGTCGTGTAGGACGCCGCGTCGCTGAGCAGCCAGACGACTGCTTCGGCGATTTCCTGCGCGTCGCCCGCGCGGCCGAGTGGCGTCTGGGCGCCGAGGCGGGCCGCCCGGCCCGGTTGGCCGCCGCTCGCATGGATCTCGGTCTCGATCAGGCCGGGGCGCACCGCGTTGACGCGCACGCCGTGGGGGCCGAGTTCCTTCGCGAGGCCGATCGTCAGCGAGTCGACCGCGCCTTTCGAGCCGGCGTAGTCGACGTATTCATTCGGCGAGCCGAGCCGGGACGCGATCGACGACACGTTGACGATCACGCCGCCGCGGCCGCCGCGGTCGGTGGACAGCCGGCGGGCGGCTTCGCGCGCACACAGATACGCACCGAGCACGTTGGTGTCGAACATCCGCCGCAGCCGGTCGACCGGCATGTCGGCGAGCGGCATCGACGGTGCGACGATACCCGCGTTGTTGACGAGCGCATCGAGGCGCCCGAATGCCGACGCAACGGTGTCGAACATCGCGATGACGTCCGCTTCGTTCGCGACGTCGCCGGCCACGATGCAGGCGCGTGCACCCGCGTCGCGAACGGCCTGCGCGGTCAGTTCGGCCGCGGCCGCGTCGCGCGCGTAGTTGATGCCGACGTCCCAGCCGCGCGCGGCGGCGAGCACGGCGGTCGCGCGGCCGATGCCGCGGCTTGCGCCGGTGATGAGGACGGCCTTGCGATCGGACGGTGCGGTCATGGGCTTCCGATGAGCGTTACTTGGCTGCGTCGGGCGCCCACTTGTCGCGGGCGGGCGGCTGATAGCGGCGCAGCCGGTCGATCAGCGCGACGGGTTCCGACTCGACGCACAGCGCGTCGAAATAGGCCGGGCGCATGAAGCCTTCGTCGACCGTATGACGCAGCAGCGCGATCAGCGGATCGTAGAAGGCATCGATGTTGTACAGCGCGACCGGCTTGCGGTGATAGCCGAGCTGCGCCCATGTATAGACTTCGAACAGTTCCTCGAGCGTGCCGGCACCGCCGGGCATCGCGACGAACGCATCCGAGAGGTCGGCCATCATCTTCTTGCGGTGGTGCATGTCGGGCACGACATGCAGCTCGGACAGCCCCGTATGGCCGACTTCCTTGTCGACGAGCAACTCGGGGATCACGCCCACGGCCCGGCCGCCGACCGCCATCACCTCATCGGCGATCACGCCCATCAGGCCGACGCGGCCGCCGCCGTAGACGAGCGCGAGGTCCGCCTCGACGAGTGCTCGGCCGAACGCGCGCGCGGCGTCCGCATAGACCGGCCGCACGCCGGACGACGAGCCGCAATAAACGCAGACTGCCTTCATTGTTTGGTGTCCTTCGCGGCGGGCCTGGCGGCGACCGGGCTGCCCGCGGCGCGCGGGGAACCATCGCGCGGCGGCAGGTAGTCGGTGAATTCGCGCTTGGGCAGCTTGCCGGAGACGAGATCGTCGAACAACTGGCGGGAGCGGCCGCGCAGGTACGGCGCCATGACGGAGATCACGTGCATGCTCACCTGGTGCAGTTCTTCGCGGATCGCATCCTGATCGTTGTATTTGCGCGGATGCATCACGTACTGATACGACAGCCAGTACGTGGAGATCACGGCCATGTTGGTGGCGATGACTTCGATCTCGGCGGGCGTCGCGACCATTTCGGCGTCGGAGACGAGCAGCTCGCACATGTCGTGCGCGAAGCGCACCTTGTGGCTGATGATCTGCTTGAAGTGCGTCTCGAGCGTGCGGTTGCGTGCGAGCAGGTCGTTGAGGTCTCGATACAGGAACCGGTAGGTCCACATGAAATCGGCCATGTACTGCAGGTACGACCAGGTTTCGTCGATCGTCGGACGGTGATCTTCGGGAAAGCGCAGCCGCCGTTCGATCTGCTGCTCGAACTGCGCGAAGATGCTGTTGATGATGTCGTCCTTGTTGCGGAAATGGTAGTACAGGTTGCCTGGACTGATTTCCATTTCCTCGGCGATCGTCGTGGTCGTGACGTTCGGCTCGCCGATCTCGTTGAAGAGTTTCAACGACAACTCGAGAATCCGTTCGCGCGTGCGGCGGGGAGGTTTCGCTTCCATGTCGTCCGGCCCTGTGTGTGCCGGACTGGCGGGCGCTGCAATCGATGCTGCGAGATTCGTCCGGCGCGGGTTGCTGTTCTAAGTCTAGCGGACGATTATAAACCGCGGTTTCCTTACATCGGGCGCATTTCGTCATTGCAAGGCGGACGGCGCATGGTGCGCCGCCGCATGCGGGCGCCCGCTAGAAGCCGAGCCAGTGCGCGACCACCGGGCCGAGCACGAATCCCCACGTCGTCACGCACGCGAACAGCGCGACCGTGACCGCCGCGCTGCCGAGGTCCTTCGCGCGCTTCGACAACTCGTGGCGCTCGAGCGAAATGCGGTCGATCGCGGCCTCGACGCTCGAGTTCAGCAGCTCGACGATCAGCACGAGCAGCACCGCGCCGATCAGCAGCGCGCGCGATGCGGCCGGAACCGGCGAGAACGCGCCGATCGGCAGCATCACCGCGGCGAGCGTCAGCTCCTGGCGAAACGCGCTCTCCTCGCGGATCGCGACGCGAAAGCCGTTCAGCGAATGCTTGAGCGCGTACCACGCGCGGGTGATGCCGCGGTGGCGCTTGTACGGGTTCGGTGCGAGCGGCGCCAGACGATCGTCGGGGCCGAGCGGCTCGTGCGGATGCACGTCCGCGTCGGCGTGCGGCTCTTCTTCGTCGAACGGCCGATGCGGTTGCGCCGCGGTGGCAGGGGGCGGAGTCTTGTCGTTCAGGTCTCGTTTCAAACGGCGGCACCTTCGGCGGGCGAGTACGCAGTCTTCGGCAGCGGCTTCAGATGCGACGCGAACTGCTCGGACGCCGCGCGCCACGAGAAGCGTTCCGCCCATGCACGCGCGGTTTCGCGTTCGATCTTCAGCGCCTCGAGGCAGGCTTCCTGCAGGTCCTCGTGCATCGCGCCGGCATCGCCCCCGCCGAGCACGTCGATCGGGCCCGTCACGGGGTACGCGGCAACCGGCGTGCCGCATGCGAGGGCCTCCAGCAGCACGAGGCCGAACGTGTCGGTGCGACTCGGAAACACGAACACGTCGGCCGCAGCATACACCTTGGCGAGCTCGGCTTGCGACAGGACGCCGAGATAGTTTGCTTCCGGGTAGCGCGACTTCAGTTCCGCGAGCGCGGGGCCTTCGCCCGCGACCCATTTCGAGCCGGGCAGATCCAGCCGCAGGAACGCCTCGACGTTCTTCTCGATCGCGACGCGGCCGACGTACAGGAAGATCGGCCGCGCGGTATTGAGCACCTTCGACTCCATTGGCCGGAAGATGTCGAGATCGACGCCGCGCGTCCACAGCACGACGTTCGTGAAGCCGAATTTCTCGAGGTCCTGCTTCACGACCGGGGTCGGTGCCATCACCGCGAGCGATGGCCCGTGGAACCAGTGCAGGAAGCGGTAGGTCGCCGACAGCGGGATGCCGAAGCGCGCCTGCACGTATTCCGGGAAGCGCGTGTGATACGCGGTCGTGTACGGCAGCTTGCGGGCGCGCGCATAGCGTCGCGCGGCGAGGCCGAGCGGGCCTTCGGTCGCGATGTGCAGCGCGTCCGGCGCGAACGCGTCGATCCGCGCACGCAGCTTGCGATACGGCAGGATCGACAGGCGGATCTCGGGATAGGTCGGGCAGGGCAGCGTGCGAAATTCCAGCGGCGTCAGCATTTCGACCCGGTGGCCGAGCGCTGTGAGTTCGTGCGTCGTGCTCTTCAGCGTGCGCACGACGCCGTTGACCTGCGGTTCCCACGCGTCGGTGACGATCATGATCTTCATCGTGGCATGTGTCCTGTAAGTGGGGTTGTGTCAGGCGGTGGCCTTGGCTTTGCGCGACGGGGCTGCGGTCGGCGCGGTGTGCAACGCTGTCCAGTAGACGATCTTCAGTTCGCCTTCCATCGTTTCGACGAGCGCGGAAAGGCTTTCGACCCAGTCGCCGTCGTTGCAGTACAGCACGCCGTCGATATCGCGGATCTCCGCCTTGTGGATGTGTCCGCACACGACGCCGTCGCAGCCGCGGCGGCGCGCTTCGTCGGTCATCACGGTCTCGAACTGCGAGATGAAGTTGACCGCGTTCTTTACCTGGTGCTTCAGGTACTGCGACAGCGACCAGTACTGGAAGCCGAGGCGGCTGCGGATCCGGTTGAACCAGCGGTTCAGCACGAGGATCAGCGTATAGAGCGTGTCGCCGAGGTACGCGAGCCATTTGGCGTGCTGGATCACGCCGTCGAACAGGTCGCCGTGCACGATCCACAAACGCTTGCCGGCGAGCGTCGTGTGAAATGCCTCGCCGCGCACGTGGATGTCGCCGAACGCGAGGTCGCAGAACTGGCGTGCGCCTTCGTCGTGATTGCCGGGGATGTAGACGACCTGGGTACCCTTGCGCGCCTTGCGCAGGATCTTCTGCACGACGTCGTTGTGCGCCTGCGGCCAGTACCAGCCCTTCTTCAGTTGCCAGCCGTCGATGATGTCGCCGACCAGGTACAGGTATTCCGAATCGTTGTGGCGCAGGAAGTCGAGCAGGTACGGCGCCTGGCAGCCGCTCGAACCGAGATGGATGTCGGACAGCCAGATGGTGCGGTAGCGATGGGTGGACGAGTCGGGGTCGTCGTGCCGCGTGGCATGCACGGCAGGGGACTCATCCGACGGCAGCGCGTCGGTTGTGGCCGATCCGGACAGGAAGGCGGTGGCGGCGCGGGCGCCGAGCGGTTGACGGAACAGGGAGGTCGCGGACGTTTTCTGGCCCATGCATGACTCGCGCCGGTTGACAGTACAGGCATTGCGCCATGCGGGTGTGACTGTGCCGTGACAGTCACGAGACGTTCTTATTACCGCCGTTGCGGCATGTTTAGCAGTGAATGCTGAAACGTTGCGTAACCTGCCGAACCGACGGATTTTTCATTGACGGGCAAGGCGCGCGGGGCGGCCGCGCAGGCATTTTCGCGGGTTGTCTGCAGATGGATGCGCGTCGGCGGCCGCAGCGGTGCGGGGTGCGCGATGCGTCGGCGCGTGAGCAGGTCAGCGCGGAATGGCGACGATGCGCGTACGGGCGATACGGTCGTGCGGGAACTGGCGATCGCCGTGCAGGCGGGCCGCGCCGGCCCACGCAGCAATCCATGCGGCGGTGAGCGCGAGCGTGACGGGCACCGACAGGCCGAGCAGCGGGTGCAGCGCGAGCGGCGGCAGGAACCACAGCCAGCCGAGCGCATAGCGGACGAGCGCGTGAACGGCATTCAGCGGCCGGCCGCTCGACGACTCGAGCCGCAGTCGCCACGTCTTCATCGGCAGCGTCTGACCGCCGTGGGTCCAGAACCAGACGAAATACGCGCCGACGACGAGCGCGATCCATGCGGCGAGAAGGTTGTGATGAACGAGGCCGTTGCGCTGCTGAGTCGCGAGACCGAACGCGAGCCCCGCGAAGAACACGACGCCGAACAGCAGCACGGCTTCGTACAGCAGCGCCGCGAGGCGCCGCCGCACGGACGGCGTGGCGACGGCCGGGGCCTGGGGCGCGGGGGCGTTCGCCACGGCCGCTCAGGAACCCTTGAAGAACGACGGCGCGTCGGCGGGCGACACGGGCGTGACGGCGGCCGGCGCCGGGGCGGCCCCCGACGTGGACGATGCGGCGGCAGGCGACGCGCCTGCACCGGCCGACGCGGGTGCGGGCGCCGGTGCCGGATTGCTGGCCGGATGCTCGTGCGAATTGACGAGGCGGCGCACGTCGCGGTCGGCGACGGTCGGCGGCGCACTGACGACGCTCGGCCGGCGGCGGCGCTCGGCCGCCGCGAGGCGTTCCTTCTGTTCTTCGGGCAGTTGCTGATAGGCCTTCCACGCGCGCTCGCGCGCCTGCGCGGACAGTTCCTTCGCGCTCTGGTAGTTCTCGCGCGCGACGCGTCGCTGCTCGGGCGTCATCCGCGCCCACTCGGACATCCGGTCCTGCAGGCGCTTTTGCGCATCAGGTGTCAATTTCGCGAAACGCGATGCGATCTTCAGCCATTTCCGCTTGCGGGCATCGCTGAAGCCGTCCCATTGATCGGCGAACGGCGCGAGCGCAGCATGCTGCGCGGGCGTCAGGCGCGCCCACGACAGCGGACCGTTGGCGGCCGGCAGCGGCAGGGGCAGTTGCGGGAGTTCGGTGGTCAGCCCGGTGGCTGCCGAGGTCGGCGCGGGTGCGCTGCTGGCCGCGGCGGAGACCGTCGCGGGGGGCGGGTTGAATCGCGAATAGGTGGCGACGTAGGAAACGGCGATCGCGATCACGCATCCGAAAAATACGGCCAGGCCGCGCTTCTGACTCACCCGTGCGATCCCCTCGTTTATTGTCTGTTAGCGTGCGTGCGAAAGATACGCGTTGAACCCGTGATCGAGGTACGCGTTCAGCGGCAGGTCGTCGCTGAGCATCGCCGCGTCGATGTCGGCGAGTTCCGCGGTCCGCTGCATGTCTTCCCAGTACGCGATACCGACGAGTCCCGCGAGCAGCAGCGCGAGCGGCCATGCGCGCAGCAGGCGGCGCGCAAACGACGCCGGCGGGCGGCTCGCGGGCGGCGTGCCGTATGCGCCGGCCGCGCCGGCGAAGGCGGGCACGAACACCGGCGCGGTCGCGGCTTCGGGCTTCTTGCGCGCGAGCGCGGCCCGGCGCGCGGCGGCCAGACGGTCGGAGGTCGCGGCAGGCAGCGCCGCGGCACGTTCGTCCAGCGCGCGGCGAACCTTCAGCGCGAATTCATGTTCTCGATTTACGGGAGCGGAGCTCATAGCGTGATTCCTTTGGCCTTGAGCGCTTGCGCCAGGGTGTGGGTAGCTCGCGAGCAGTGCGTCTTGACGCTGCCTTCGGAGCACCCCATTGCGGCGGCAGTCTCGGCGACATCCATATCTTCCCAATAACGCATCAGGAACGCTTCCCGTTGACGCGTCGGAAGTTTCTGGATTTCTTCGTCGATCAGGGCCAGAACCTGCTCGCGTTCGAGGCGGTGCTCGCTACTCTCGACACCTGCATTGTCGTCCGCGGATTCGAGCGTTTCCAGTGGATCGAAGTCGTCGTCGTCGGTGTTGTTCAGCGACGAGAAGAGCGTGACCCAGGTATTGCGGACCTTCTGCCGGCGGAACCAGTCGTGGATCGCGTTCTGCAGGATCCGCTGGAACAGCAGCGGCAGTTCGGCCGCCGGCCGGTCGCCGTACTTCTCCGCCAGCTTGATCATCGCGTCCTGGACGATGTCGAGCGACGCATCGTCGTCACGCACGGCGTACGCAGCCTGCTTGAACGCGCGCCTTTCGACGCCCGCCAGAAAGTCGGCGAGTTCCTTGTCTGATGCCATTCCGTAAAGGTATGCGCTGCGGACTGCGGCGTGTGAAAGGTCGAAAAATTTCGTAAAACCCGCGGATGCTAACAAATTTTCGCGTGACTTGGCACCGGTGACGGCGCGCTGCGTTGCGCGCGAGCCGCGTCGGCCGGCCGTGCGATGGGGCGCATGATGCGCTGCGGGATATTTTGCTTGACGGCCCCATCATGACCCGCTATCGTCAACGATTCGCAACATGAAGTGATGGTCTCATTTGAGGCTGGCCCAAGAAGCCCGCCCTTCAACTGGACGCGCCGCTTGAACCCGAGCCACAAGCCCGGCAGAGAGCACCCGATCAATTTTTTGCCGAAAATTCGAAAGGTCAAAATGAACATGCCCAGCGCGGAATTCTCCACGTCGGAACCCCTTTCCCCTCCCGATAGCGACTCCATTGGCGGCACCGTGCTCATGAAGGCACTGGCCGACGAGAACGTCGAATTCATCTGGGGCTACCCCGGCGGCTCGGTACTTTACATCTACGACGAGCTTTACAAGCAGGACAAGATTCAGCACGTGCTGGTGCGCCACGAACAGGCGGCCGTGCACGCAGCCGATGCGTATGCGCGCTCCACCGGCAACGTCGGCGTCTGTCTCGTGACGTCCGGCCCGGGTGTCACCAATGCGGTGACCGGCATCGCGACGGCCTACATGGATTCGATCCCGATGGTCGTGATCAGCGGCCAGGTGCCGACTGCCGCGATCGGCCAGGACGCATTCCAGGAATGCGATACGGTCGGCATCACGCGTCCGTGCGTGAAGCACAACTTCCTCGTGAAGGACGTGCGCGACCTCGCGGAAACCGTCAAGAAAGCGTTCTACATCGCCCGTACCGGCCGTCCCGGCCCGGTGCTGATCGACATCCCGAAAGACATCTCCAAGACGCCGTGCCAGTACGAACCGGTCAAGAGCGTGTCGCTGCGTTCGTACAACCCGGTCACGAAAGGTCATTCGGGCCAGATCCGCAAGGCCGTGTCGCTGCTGCTGTCGGCGCAGCGTCCGTACATCTACACGGGTGGCGGCATCATCCTCGCCGACGCGGCACGCGAACTGAACCAGTTCGCCGACCTGCTCGGCTACCCGGTCACGAACACGCTGATGGGCCTCGGCGGCTATCGCGCGTCGGACAAGAAATTCCTCGGCATGCTCGGCATGCACGGCACCTACGAAGCGAACATGGCGATGCAGCACTGTGACGTGCTGATCGCGATCGGCGCACGCTTCGACGACCGCGTGATCGGCGATCCGGCGCACTTCGCGTCGCGTCCGCGCAAGATCATCCACATCGACATCGACCCGTCGTCGATCTCGAAGCGTGTGAAGGTCGACATCCCGATCGTCGGCGACGTGAAGGAAGTGCTGAAGGAACTGATCGAGCAACTGCAGACGGCCGAGCATGGCCCCGACACCGAGGCGCTCGCGCAATGGTGGAAGGACATCGAAGGCTGGCGTGCGAAGGACTGCCTGAAGTTCGACCGCGACAGCGAGATCATCAAGCCGCAGTACGTGGTCGAGAAGGCGTGGGAGCTGACGGACGGCAATGCGTTCGTGTGCTCGGACGTCGGCCAGCACCAGATGTGGGCCGCGCAGTTCTACCGTTTCAACAAGCCGCGTCGCTGGATCAACTCCGGCGGCCTCGGCACGATGGGCTTCGGCCTGCCGGCAGCGATGGGCGTCAAGATGGCGCACCCGGACGACGACGTGCTGTGCATCACGGGCGAAGGCTCGATCCAGATGTGCATCCAGGAACTGTCGACCTGCCTGCAGTACGACACGCCCGTGAAGATCATTTCGCTGAACAACCGCTATCTCGGCATGGTTCGCCAGTGGCAGCAGATCGAATACAGCAAGCGCTATTCGCATTCGTACATGGATGCGCTGCCTGATTTCGTGAAGCTCGCCGAAGCGTACGGCCACGTCGGCATGCGGATCGAAAAGACTTCGGATGTGGAGCCGGCGCTGAAGGAGGCGCTGCGCCTGAAGGACCGCACCGTGTTTCTCGACTTCCAGACCGATCCGACCGAAAACGTCTGGCCGATGGTACAGGCCGGCAAGGGCATCACCGAGATGCTGCTCGGATCGGAAGATCTGTAACGGCGCGACGCGCGCCCGGGCCCGCGCGGCCGCCTTCACGAAGGGCGGTGCGGCATCGGGCGGCGCGCGGCGCGTGTGAATCGACACGGCACATTCTGGAAGAAGCGAACATGAGACACATCATTTCCGTCCTGCTGGAAAACGAACCGGGCGCGCTGTCGCGCGTGGTCGGTCTGTTTTCCGCACGCGGCTACAACATCGAAACCTTGACGGTGGCGCCGACCGAAGACCAATCGCTGTCGCGGCTCACCATCGTTTCCATTGGCTCGGACGACGTGATCGAACAGATCACGAAGCATCTGAACCGCCTGATCGAGGTGGTGAAAGTGGTGGACCTGACCGACGGTGCACACATCGAACGCGAGCTGATGCTGATCAAGGTACGTGCAGTGGGCAAGGAGCGCGAAGAAATGAAGCGGATGTCGGATATTTTCCGCGGCCGCATCATCGACGTGACCGAAAAGACCTACACGATCGAATTGACGGGCGCGAGCGACAAGCTCGACGCATTCATCCAGGGGCTGGACGCGAGCGCGATCCTGGAGACCGTGCGTACCGGCAGCTCAGGCATCGGACGCGGCGAGCGCATCCTGAAGGTGTGATGCCGAAAAGGCACGCCGGGTGCGCCGTCATGTCCCGGCCCGCAGTACCAATCCGAACGAATTGTTGAATTTTTTGAATTAGCGAAGGAACCATCATGAACGTTTTCTACGACAAAGACGCTGACCTCTCCCTCATCAAGGGCAAGCAAGT
Organism: Burkholderia sp. Bp9016; assembly: GCF_003857765.1. Lineage (NCBI taxonomy): Bacteria > Pseudomonadati > Pseudomonadota > Betaproteobacteria > Burkholderiales > Burkholderiaceae > Burkholderia > Burkholderia sp. Bp9016. The sequence goes on along the minus strand of NZ_QTPY01000009.1, from coordinate 45,208 downwards.
CACGATCATCGGCTACGGCTCGCAAGGCCATGCACACGCACTGAACCTGAAGGACAGCGGCGTGAACGTGACGGTCGGCCTTCGCAAGGGCGGCGCGTCGTGGAGCAAGGCCGAGAACGCAGGCCTGTCGGTCAAGGAAGTCGCGGAAGCGGTGAAGGGCGCGGACGTCGTCATGATGCTGCTGCCGGACGAGCAGATCGCCGACGTGTACGCGAAGGAAGTGCACGCGAACATCAAGCAGGGCGCCGCACTGGCATTCGCACACGGCTTCAACGTCCACTACGGCGCAGTGATCCCGCGCGCCGACCTCGACGTGATCATGATCGCGCCGAAGGCGCCGGGCCACACCGTGCGCGGCACGTACTCGCAAGGTGGCGGCGTGCCGCACCTGATCGCGGTTGCACAGAACAAGTCGGGCGCGGCACGCGACATCGCGCTGTCGTACGCGGCAGCGAACGGCGGCGGCCGTGCCGGCATCATCGAGACGAACTTCCGTGAAGAGACCGAAACCGACCTGTTCGGCGAGCAGGCCGTGCTGTGCGGCGGTACCGTCGAGCTGATCAAGGCTGGTTTCGAAACGCTGGTCGAAGCGGGTTACGCGCCGGAAATGGCGTACTTCGAGTGCCTGCACGAGCTGAAGCTGATCGTCGACCTGATCTACGAAGGCGGCATCGCGAACATGAACTACTCGATCTCGAACAACGCCGAGTACGGCGAGTATGTGACGGGCCCGCGCATCGTCACGGAAGAGACGAAGAAGGCGATGAAGCAGTGCCTGACCGACATCCAGACGGGCGAGTACGCAAAGAGCTTCATCCTTGAGAACAAGGCCGGTGCCCCGACGCTGCAGTCGCGCCGCCGCCTGACGGCCGAGCACCAGATCGAGCAGGTCGGTGCGAAGCTGCGCGCGATGATGCCGTGGATCGCGAAGAACAAGCTCGTCGACCAGACGAAGAACTAAGCATCGCGAGCTGTTCCGGCCCTTCGAGTGGAGGGTCGGTATCAAAAAGCCGCCCGAAGGCAGCAGTGCCCCGGGCGGCTTTTGCTATCCTACGGGCTTTGCAATTCACCGAACACCGAACGAACCCATGAACTATCCTCATCCGATCATCGCGCGCGAAGGCTGGCCGTTCATCGCGATCGCAGCCGTCCTCGCGTTGTTGATCCACGCCGTCGGGGGCTTCGGCTTCGCGTGGCCGTTCTGGCTGCTGCTCGTCTTCGTCGTCCAGTTCTTCCGTGATCCGCAGCGCCCGATTCCGGCGCAGCCGAATGCGGTGCTGTGCCCGGCGGACGGCCGCATCGTCGCGGTCGAGACCACGCAGGACCCGTACGCGAACCGCGAAGCGCTGAAGATCAGCGTGTTCATGAATGTCTTCAACGTCCATTCGCAGCGTTCGCCGGTCGATGGCGCGATCTCGAAGGTCGAGTACTTCCCGGGCGCGTTCCTGAACGCGGCGATCGACAAGGCGTCGACCGAGAACGAACGCAATGCGGTCGTGATCCAGACGGCGAGCGGCAAGACCGTCACCGCCGTGCAGATCGCCGGCCTCGTTGCTCGCCGGATCCTCTGCTACGTGCGCGCGGGCGAGCCGCTGTCGCGCGGCCAGCGCTACGGTTTCATCCGCTTCGGTTCGCGCGTCGACGTGTATCTGCCGCTCGGCAGCCGCGCGAAGGTGTCGATCGGCGAGAAGGTCTACGCGTCGTCGACGATCCTCGCCGAGCTCGAACAGTAAGCGGCGGACGCACGATGGCCGCATTCAAACCGCGCCGGCCGCGCAACGGCGCCAACCAGACCCCGCGCCCGTTCCGCCGCAACAAGGTGATGGCGCCCGATCCGGTGCCCAGCGAAAGCCGCCGTGCCGCGCGCCAGCGGTTCCTGAAGACGCGCGGTATCTACCTGCTGCCGAACGCGTTCACGACCGCTGCGCTGTTCTGCGGCTTCTTCGCGGTCGTGCAGGCGATGAACGTGCGTTTCGAGATCGCCGCGATCGCGATCTTCGTCGCAATGGTGCTCGACGGGATGGACGGGCGCGTCGCGCGGATGACGCATACGCAAAGCGCGTTCGGCGAGCAGTTCGACAGCCTGTCGGACATGGTGTCGTTCGGCGTCGCGCCCGCGCTCGTGATGTACGAGTGGGTGCTGAAGGATCTCGGCCGCTGGGGCTGGCTTGCCGCGTTCGTCTACTGCTCGGGCGCCGCGCTGCGCCTCGCGCGCTTCAATACGAACATCGGCGTCGTCGACAAGCGCTTCTTCCAGGGGCTGCCGAGCCCGGCCGCCGCCGCGCTGATCGCCGGCTTCGTGTGGCTCGCGACCGACAACCGCGTGCCGATGAAGCTCGGCTGGCTGCCGTGGGTTGCGTTCGTGCTGACGATCTATGCGGGCGTGACGATGGTGTCGAACGCGCCGTTCTACAGCGGCAAGGCGCTCGACGTCCGGCACCGCGTACCGTTCGCGGCGATCCTGCTGGTCGTCGTCGCGTTCGTGCTCGTGTCGTCCGATCCGCCGTTGATGCTGTTCTGCCTGTTTGTGCTGTACGGGCTGTCCGGCTACGTGTTTTGGGCCTACATGGCCGTGCGAGGGCGCGCGAATCCCGCGCGATCGTCGCAGCGCGATCACTGACGCGCAATCTGCCCCGCAACGGCGGCCCCGGTTTCGAGGCCGCCGTTTTCATTTGCCCCTTTTTCGAATGACGCGGCGCGGCATCCCGGGTGCCGTCCGATTGCGCACCCGGCGGAATGCCGCTATAGTCGTCGGCATGACTGCATTTTCCCGCCTCTCCCTCCTTCTAGCCGGTGCGCCGCTACGCGCGCTAGCTTTGGCGCGCCTGCCGCGCTGACCGTTCTCGCCCTCCGTCAAGCCTCGTCTGTTGTTGAGCGTCGCCAGCGGTGGCGCGATCTCATTACGTTTGATTTCCGTATAAAGAGCCCTGGAGTCCCCCATGACAGACAAGCTGATCATTTTCGATACCACGTTGCGTGACGGTGAACAATCGCCCGGCGCGTCGATGACGAAGGAAGAGAAAATCCGCATCGCGAAGCATCTCGAGCGGATGAAGGTCGACGTGATCGAGGCAGGCTTCGCGGCCAGCTCGAACGGCGACTTCGACGCGATCCACACGATCGCCGGTCTCGTGAAGGACAGCACGATCTGTTCGCTGGCGCGCGCCAACGACAAGGACATCCAGCGCGCGGCCGACGCGCTGAAGCCGGCCAACAGCTCCCGGATCCACACGTTCATCGCGACGTCGCCGCTGCACATGGAGAAGAAGCTGCGGATGACGCCCGACCAGGTGTTCGAGCAGGCGCGCCTCGCGGTGCGCTTCGCGCGCAAGTTCACCGACAACGTCGAATTCTCGCCGGAAGACGGCAGCCGCTCGGATCTCGACTTCCTGTGCCGCGTGCTGGAAGCGGTGATCGCCGAAGGCGCGACGACGATCAACATCGCCGACACGGTCGGCTACGGCGTGCCGGAACTCTACGGCAACCTCGTGAAGACGCTGCGCGAGCGCATTCCGAACTCGGACAAGGCGATCTTCTCCGTGCATTGCCACAATGACCTCGGGATGGCGGTGGCGAACTCGCTCGCCGGCGTGAAGATCGGCGGTGCGCGGCAGATCGAGTGCACCATCAACGGTCTCGGCGAGCGCGCGGGCAACACGTCGCTCGAAGAAATCGTGATGGCCGTGAAGACGCGCAAGGACTACTTCGGTCTCGAGGTCGGCATCGACACGACGCAGATCGTGCCGACGTCGAAGCTCGTATCGCAGATCACCGGTTTCGTCGTGCAGCCGAACAAGGCAGTGGTCGGGGCGAACGCATTCGCACACGCGTCAGGCATTCACCAGGACGGCGTGCTGAAGGCGCGCGACACCTACGAGATCATGCGTGCTGAAGACGTGGGCTGGACCGCTAACAAGATCGTGCTCGGCAAGCTGTCGGGCCGCAACGCGTTCAAGCAGCGTCTGCAGGAGCTCGGCGTGTCGCTCGACAGCGAAACCGAACTGAACGCCGCATTCATGCGCTTCAAGGATCTCGCCGACCGCAAGGCCGAGATCTTCGACGAGGACATCATCGCGATCGTCTCCGAAGAGTCGGCGCTGGCGCAGGAGCAGGAGCACTTCAAGTTCGTGTCGCTGTCGCAGCATTCGGAAACCGGCGAGCAGCCGCAGGCGAAGGTCGTGTTCGCGGTCGAGGGCAAGGAAGTGACAGGCGAGGCACGCGGCAACGGTCCGGTCGATGCGACGCTGAATGCGATCGAGAGCGAAGTCGGAAGCGGGTCCGAACTGCTGCTGTATTCGGTGAATGCGATCACGACCGGCACGCAGGCACAGGGCGAAGTGACCGTCCGGTTGTCGAAGAGCGGGCGCATCGTGAATGGCGTCGGTACCGATCCGGATATCGTCGCGGCTTCCGCAAAGGCGTACATCGCCGCGCTGAACAAGCTGCACTCAAAGGACGACAAGCTCAACCCGCAGCGTTCATAACCCGCGCGTCGGGCGCTGAATGCCTGAAACGCCCCGTGCGGCCTTGCGCCTCCCGGGGCGTTTTTCATGCGCCGCTCATTCTGCGGCCGGCGCGCGGAACAGCCAGCGGCGCGCGGCCGGGCGCGGTGCCGGGCTGCGGCGGCGGAATTCGACCGCGATGGCGCGCCGCGGCGCATCCGCGACGAATGCGTCGATCAGCTCCAGCACGTCGTGATCGATGTAGTCGGCGCGCGTCGCGTCGATGATCACGGCCGCACGGTCCGGAATGTGCCGCAGGTGATGCTTGACCTGCACCTTGCCGACGAACGAGACGTCCTTGCGGAACGACAGCAGAAAGTGATCGTCGTGCTGCGCGAGCGTGACGGGGCTTTTCAGGTTCGCGACCGCGACCGCCAGCACGCTGCATCCGAGGCCGAGCGCGATGCCGAACAGTAGGTCGACAGCCAGCACGCCCGCAATCGTCGCGGCGAACGGCACGAACGCGGCCGGACCCTGCTTCAGCACCGAGCGGAACAGCGCCGGTTTCGCGAGCTTGAAGCCGGTGTGGATCAGGATCGCCGCGAGGCTCGCGAGCGGGATCAGGTTGATCAGGCCGGTGAGCGCGAACACGCTGGCAAGCAGCAGCACCCCGTGCACGATCGCCGACATCCGGCTTTGCGCACCCGCATTCACGTTGACCGAGCTGCGCACGATCACCGACGTGATCGGCAGCCCGCCGACCGCGCCCGCGACGAGGTTGCCGACGCCCTGTGCCTTCAGCTCGCGATCCGGCTGGGTCGGCCGGCGCTTCGGGTCGATCTGTTCGACCGCTTCCAGGCTCAGCAGCGTCTCGAGGCTCGCGACCACCGCAAGCGTGATCGCGACGCGCCACACGTCCGGGTTCACGAGTTGCGCGAAGTTCGGGCCGAGCTCCGCGTGCTTGAGCGATGCCGCGAGCGCCGCGAACGATTCGAGTTCGGGCAGCGTCACGCGATGCGCGGCGCCTGGCGCGACCGACGGCGCGATCGCGCCGAGCAACAGCGTCGCGCCGATGCCGAACAACACGACCGCAAGCGGCGCGGGGACCGCACGCGCCCATGCGAAGCGCTTGAGCGCCGGGGTGTCCCATGCGACGAGCAGCGCGACGGACACGAGCGCGATGGCCGTGGCCGCCCATGCGGCCGGCAGATCCAGCCATGACGCAAACGATTGCGCGGCCGCGCCGCCGATGCCGAATGCGAACGGAATCTGCTTCACGACCAGCAACAGGCCGATCGCGGCGAGCATGCCCTTGATGACGGGTGACGGTACGTAGGCGGCGAAGCGGCCGGCGCGCAGCATGCCGAAGCCGAACTGGATGACGCCGGACAGCAGTACCGCGAGCAGGAATGCGGAGAAGCTGCCGAGTTGTGCGATTCCTTCGACGACGATCACGACGAGGCCGGCTGCCGGCCCGCTCACGGACAGCGACGAGCCGCTCAGCAGCGCGACGACGATCCCGCCGACGATGCCGGACACCAGCCCGGCAAACGGCTCGACGCCGGATGCATTGGCGATGCCGAGACACAGCGGCAGCGCAACGAGGAAAACGACGATGCCGGCGACGATGTCGCGCGGCAGGGTGGACAGGCGCTCGTTCAGTTTCATGGCTGGGGCGATTTCATGGGCGTTGGGGTAGGGCGTGAGTCAACCGAATGCGACGGCCGCGGCGGTGTGCCCGGGTTCGGCTGCGGCCGGCGGCGCCGTGTAGCCGGAATCGAGCTCCGTCAGGCGGCCGTCGGCGACGGAAAAGATCCAGCCGTGCACGAGAGGCGGTCGGGGGCGGCCATGCACGATCGGCGACGCACGCAGCAGCTTCACTTGTTCGAGCACGTTCAGCTCCGCGAGGCGGTCGGCGGCCGCCGCGTCGTCGAGCCTGTCGAGCATGTCGCGATGGCGTCGTGCAAGCGCGCAGAGCGGCGCGATGCGGCGGGCGACGTGCGGCAGGTCGGGCGGCGGCGGCAGCAGCGATGCGCGTACGCCGCCGCAGCCGTAGTGGCCGCACACGATTACGTGATCGACCTCGAGCACGCGCACCGCGTATTCGAGCACGCTCGCGGCGTTGTCGTCGTCGGGATGGAACAGGTTCGCGATGTTGCGATGGACGAACAGTTCGCCCGGCGCGCAGTGCGTGATGGTTTCTGCCGGCACGCGGCTGTCGGCGCAGCCGATCCACAGCACGCGCGGATTCTGGCCGCGCGCGAGTGCGTCGAAAAAGCCGGGCGTGTGTTCACGCGTCTCGCGGGCCCAGGCGATGTTGGCGACCAGCATGCTCTTGGGACGATTCATAAGGATTCCTGTTAAATAAGGACGGATAACGGACACTCGAAATGGCGTTGCTGAATTCTTTCGGGGCTGAAAGGTTTATTCCGACCGATATTAGGGGTATGCCCTAGCACCCGGTGCCACTGATACAAATTGTTTCAAATAGGAATGTCGAGGTGCGTCGCATGCACCAGGGCGACGCATGACATGCATCGCGCGTGCCGGTTTCCCGTCCGGTAAGGGATTCCGCCCGACGTCATCGCGATGGCGCGTCGATCGGAAAGGATTGCCGGCCTTCTTTCCAGATCAACCGAATAGGGCGGAAAAATGAAATGGCCATTCACGCGCTTATTCGTGAATGGCCATCGGGAAATTGCGCGGAAATTGCGCAATCGATCAGAACAGGTTGCGGCGGTCGGGGTCGTGCAGCGGGTCCGGCGTCTTCTGCGTGGTGCGCAGGATGCCTTGCGGATCGAAGTAGAAGCTGTACATCATGTACCAGACGTTGTCTTCCAGATACCGGTAAGTCCACACCTCGCGCTTCATCAGCGGGAAGTAGGACGTCTCGACCGGTCGGCCGAAATTGACGAGCACGTCGGTCTTCGTCCACTTGCCGATCTCCGCGCGATAGAACTCGCTCGGCTGCAGCACCTGGCGCACGTTGACGATCTTGTGGGCTGCGTCGACGTCGGCCGCGACGGTGGTTTCGCCCATCGGCTGGGTGGGCCACATCAGGCGCTTGCCGCCGCCGGGCAGATCGTAGATCTCGCGCGGCGGGCCCATGCGCGCGACGATCGCCGACTCGTCCTGACCGGCCTGGTATTGCTGCCACGGTTGCGCGCAACCGGCGAGCAGCGCCGCCGCACTGGCGACCAGCACCGGCAGGCGCACGGGAATGCGAATGCGCATGGGATCCTCCAGAACTCTCTGACTGTTCAGTTGTATCACGGACGGCGCGCGCCGGCGCATCGCGCCGAAAAAATCGGTGCGGATCGCAGCCGGTGGCCCGCCAGCGTGTCGTGTCTCGCCATGCTTGCGGGCGACGGGGCCGGCGGCCTATGATCCGCGCTTCTCGACCGGATTGAAGGGCAGGTAGCCGATGCAGCTATGGAAGCGATGCGCGCTCGCGTTGGGCGCGGGATGGATGCTGGCGTCGTCCGCGTACGCAGCGGGCGAGCCGGTGCGGATCGCGCTGATCGAAGGCATGTCGGGCCCGTTCGCGAACGCGGGCGCGGCTGTCGAGCGCAACTTGCGCTTCGGCGTCGAACAGGTCAACGCGGCCGGCGGCGTGAAGCTGCGCGACGGCGCGCATCCGTTGGAACTGGTCGTGCTCGACAGCAAGGGCAGCCCCGAAGAGGCGCTCGTCCAATTGCGCGTGGCCGCGGACCGGCACATCGGATTCGTCGCGCAGGGCAACAGTTCGGCGGTCGCGGCGGCGCTCGTCGCGGCGCTCGACAAGCTGAACGCGCGTAATCCCGACAGCCGGATGCTGTTCCTCAACTATTCGGCCGACGATCCGGCGCTGACCGGCGCCCATTGCAGCTTCTGGCATTTCCGTTTCGACGCGCACGCGGGGATGCGGATGGTCGCGCTGGCTGACGTGATGGCGCGCGATCGTGCGCTGCACAAGGTTTATCTGCTGAACCAGGACTACAGCTTCGGTCATGACGTCAGCGCGCTGGCGCGGCAGGGGCTGGCCGAGCGGCGCCCCGACGTGACGATCGCCGGCGACGAATTCCATCCGATCGGCCGGATCAAGGATTTCTCGCCGTATATCGCGAAGATCCGCGCGAGCGGCGCGGACGCGGTCGTGACCGGCAACTGGGGCAACGATCTCACGCTGCTCGTGAAAGCGGCGCGCGAGCAGGGGCTCGACGCAAAGTTCTACACGTTCTACGGCAACAGCCTCGGTGCACCGGCCGCGCTCGGCGACGCGGGCGTCGGGCGGGTGGTGGCCGTCGCGGACTGGCATCCGAACGCGGGCGGCGCGAAATCGGACGCGTTCTATCGCGCGTTCCGAACCCGTTTCCCGGCGCCGCAAGACGACTACCCGGTGCGACGCATGAGCCTGATGGTCGAGATGCTCGCGGCCGCGATGAATCGGGCCGGATCGGCCGACCCCGTCGCGGTGGCGCGCGCGCTGGAGGGGCTGTCGTTCGACGACGGTTTCCATGCGTCTACCATGCGCGCGCAGGATCACCAGCTGATCCAGCCCCTTTACGTCATAGAAATGGACAAGGTCGGCACGCCCGGCGTGCGCTTCGACAACGAGGGCTCCGGCTACGGTTTTCGGACGGTCCTCGCGGTTCCCGCGCAGCGCACGCAGATGCCGTCGACCTGTTCGATGACGCGCCCGTGACAGGGGCGGTAGGAACAGCGTGCAGTTGTGCTACAATGCCCGCCGGTTGTAAGTCACGGCACGGCCATTCTTCCGTGTCCGCCTGTTAGCTAGCAAGTAGGAAACAAAGGAAATCACATGTCTGTTGCAGATATCAAGAAGTCGGAAGTCGTTGCTCAGTTCGCCCGCGGTACCAACGACACGGGTTCGCCCGAAGTCCAGGTCGCACTGCTGACCGCACGTATCGTCGAACTGACGGGTCACTTCAAGACCCACGCGAAGGACCACCACAGCCGCCGCGGCCTGCTGCGCATGGTGAGCCGCCGCCGCAAGCTGCTCGACTACCTCAAGGGCAAGGATGCCGACCGTTACCGCGCACTGATCGAGAAGCTGGGTCTGCGTAAGTAATCGAGGCGATTGCCGCCAGCAAGATGCCTGTGTCAGTCCGCTGATGCAGGCATTTTGTTTTTGCGCGGTGCGTAGCGTCACGCGCACCGCAGGTCGTTCGGCACGTGGATGCCGGACTGCCGGAACGGCTGATGCCGGGGTCGGGATTTGTGTCATTCCAGCGCGCTGCTCGGCGAGCGGCGCACTGGAATGGCATAAAAAACACACCTTGCTCCGGGTGATTCGGTCGGGACGCCGCCGCGCGGGATGGCCCGGGCGGCGAATGAAATGAATGAATTCAAAGGAGCAACCATGTCCATGTTCAACAAGGTCGTGAAGGAATTCCAGTGGGGCCAGCACAAGGTGCGCCTCGAAACCGGTGAAGTCGCCCGTCAGGCGAGCGGTGCCGTGATCGTCGACGTGGAAGATACCGTCGTGCTGGCAACCGTCGTCGGCGCGAAGTCGGCGAAGCCGGGTCAGGATTTTTTCCCGCTGACCGTCGACTACCTCGAAAAGACCTACTCGGCCGGCAAGATCCCGGGCGGCTTCTTCCGTCGCGAAGGTCGTCCGTCGGAGCACGAGACGCTGACGTCGCGCCTGATCGACCGTCCGCTGCGCCCGCTGTTCCCGGAAGGCTTCTACAACGAAGTGCAGGTCGTGATCCACGTGCTGTCCGTGAACCCGGAAATCCCGGCGGACATCCCCGCGCTGATCGGTGCATCGGCCGCGCTCGCCGTGTCGGGCCTGCCATTCAACGGTCCGGTCGGTGCCGCGCGCGTCGCGTACATCAACAATGCCTACGTGCTGAACCCGACGCGTGACCAGATCAAGGCATCGAGCCTAGACCTCGTCGTTGCCGGTACGGAACGCGCAGTGCTGATGGTCGAATCGGAAGCCGACCAGTTGCCGGAAGACGTGATGCTCGGCGCGGTCGTGTTTGGTCACGAGCAGATGCAGACGGCGATCGACGCGATCCACGAACTCGTGCGCGAAGGCGGCAAGCCCGAGTGGGACTGGCAGCCGGCACCGAAGAACGAGGCGCTGATCGCGCGCGTGACGGAACTGGCGCACGGCGACCTGCTCGCCGCTTACCAGCTGCGTGACAAGCAAGCGCGTTCGACGAAGCTGAAGGAAGTCTACGCAGCGACCTCGGCGAAGCTCGAGGAAGACGCGCAGGCGGCCGGCACGGTCGCGGCCGACAAGGCCACCGTCGGCAACGTCCTGTTCGACATCGAAGCGAAGATCGTCCGTTCGCAGATCCTGAACGGCGAGCCGCGTATCGACGGTCGCGACACCCGCACCGTGCGTCCGATCGAGATCCGCACCGGCGTGCTGCCGCGTACCCACGGTTCGGCGCTGTTCACGCGTGGCGAAACGCAGGCGCTCGTCGTCGCGACGCTCGGCACGAAGGGGGACGAGCAGATCATCGACGCGCTCGAAGGCGAATACCGCGAGCGCTTCATGCTTCACTACAACATGCCCCCGTTCGCAACCGGCGAAACGGGCCGCGTCGGCTCGCCGAAGCGCCGCGAAATCGGCCACGGCCGCCTCGCGAAGCGTGCGCTGGTCAAGTGCCTGCCGAGCGCCGACGAATTCGGCTACTCGATCCGCGTCGTGTCGGAAATCACCGAATCGAACGGTTCGTCGTCGATGGCATCGGTATGCGGCGGCTGCCTCGCGCTGATGGACGCCGGCGTGCCGATGAAGGCGCACGTCGCGGGTATCGCGATGGGCCTGATCCTGGAAGGCAACAAGTTCGCGGTGCTGACCGACATCCTCGGCGACGAAGATCACCTCGGCGACATGGACTTCAAGGTGGCCGGCACGGAACAAGGTGTGACGGCACTGCAGATGGACATCAAGATCCAGGGCATCACGAAGGAAATCATGCAGGTCGCGCTCGCGCAGGCGAAGGAAGGCCGCATGCACATCCTCGGCAAGATGACGTCGGCGGTCTCGGGTGCGAACACGCAACTGTCGGAATTCGCGCCGCGCATGATCACGATCAAGATCAACCCGGAAAAGATCCGCGACGTGATCGGCAAGGGCGGTTCGGTGATCCGCGCGCTGACCGAAGAAACGGGCACGACCATCGACATCTCGGACGACGGCGTCGTGACGATCGCGAGCACGAACAGCGAAGGCATGGCCGAAGCGAAGAAGCGCATCGAGCAAATCACGGCCGAGATCGAAGTCGGCCAGGTGTACGAAGGTACGGTGCTCAAGCTGCTCGATTTCGGTGCGATCGTGAACCTGCTGCCGGGCAAGGACGGCCTGCTGCACATCTCGGAAATCGTCAACGAGCGCGTGAAGGACATCAACGACTACCTGAAGGAAGGTCAGCAGGTCAAGGTCAAGGTGATCCAGACGGACGAGAAGGGTCGTGTGCGTCTGTCGGCCAAGGCGCTGCTGAACGAAGCAGTTGCCGGGTCGCAGTCGGATACGCCGCCGCAGCAGTAAGCGGACAGGCGTGAAAGCGGCCGGCAGTGCGAAAGCGTGCCGGCCGTTTTTTCTGTAGCATCGTTGTGCGGCGCAGCAGCGCCGGCGAGCTGTCCGTGCCGCGCACGGGCCCGTCCCCCGATTCCGATCCTGGAGCGACCATCATGAAAGCCATCGAAATCACCGAATTCGGCGCCCCCGACGTGCTGAAGCTTGCGGAGCGTCCGCGCCCCGAACCGAAGCGCGGCGAGGTGCTGATCAAGGTGACGGCTTCCGGCGTGAATCGGCCGGACGTATTCCAGCGCAAGGGTGCGTATGCGCCGCCGCCGGGTGCGTCCGACCTGCCGGGGCTCGAGGTGGCGGGCGAGATCGTCGGCGGTGATCTGTCGGATGCCGCGTTGAATCCGTTCGGCCTGAAGCTCGGCGATCGCGTCTGTGCGCTGCTCGCGGGCGGCGGCTATGCCGAGTATGCGGTGGCGCCGCTGCCGCAATGCCTGCCGGTGCCCGACGGGCTCACCGACATCGAAGCCGCATCGCTGCCCGAAACGTTCTTCACCGTGTGGAGCAACGTGTTCGATCGTGCGCAGCTCGGCGCGGGCGAGGGCGGCGAGCAGGAAACGCTGCTCGTGCAGGGCGGCTCGAGCGGTATCGGCGTGACGGCGATCCAGATCGCGCACGCGCTCGGTTTTCGCGTGTTCGCGACGGCCGGCAACGCCGACAAATGCCGCGCATGCGAGGCGCTCGGCGCCGAACGTGCGATCAACTACAAGACCGAGGATTTCGTCGGGGTCGTGAAGTCGCTGACGCATGATCGCGGCGTCGACGTGATCCTCGACATGGTGGCGGGCTCGTATGTGCCGCGCGAATTGTCCGCGCTTGCGGACGGCGGCCGGCTCGTGCTGATCGCGCTGCTCGGCGGCGCGAAGGCCGAGGTGAACCTCAACGAGATCCTGCGCCGCCGGCTGACGGTGACGGGCTCGACGTTGCGCCCGCGTCCGGTCGAGTTCAAGGCGCGCATCGCTGCGCAGTTGAAGGCGCGCGTGTGGCCGCTGATCGCCGAGGGGCGCATCAAGCCGGTCATCTACCGCGTGCTGCCGGCCGGCGAGGCCGCGCATGCGCATGCGCTGATGGAAAGCGGCGAGCACATCGGCAAGATCGTGCTCGATTGGGGCGCGAACGCGTGAGGGTCCGCGCAGCGGGCTTGACATGCGCGGTTTGACCGGTTCAAGCCGCGCGCAGTAAAATCGCGGGTTTGCTTCGCCAGATCAAACCTGACGGCCGGTTACCGGCGCGTTAATGACAAGATAGTGACGAGACAGACACGATGTCGAAACAAAGAACGAAGCGAGTGATCGGTAACTGGAAGATGCACGGCCGACTGGCCGGCAACCAGGCATTGCTGAAGGAAGTGGTGCAGGGTGCGGGCGCGGTGGCGGCTGAAACGTCGATCGGCGTGTGCGTGCCGTTCCCTTACCTCGCGCAGGTTCAGGCGCAACTCGGCGATGGCCGTGTCGCGTTCGGCGCGCAGGACGTGTCCGCGCACGAGCAGGGCGCGTTCACGGGTGAAGTGGCGGCCGCCATGGTTGCGGAGTTCGGCGCGCATTATGCGATCGTCGGTCACTCGGAGCGTCGTGCGTATCACGGCGAACGCAACGAGACGGTTGCAGCAAAGACGCAGCGCGCGCTTGCGGCAGGCCTCACGCCCGTCGTGTGCGTCGGCGAAACGCTCGACGAGCGCGAGGCGGGTGCGACCGAGCAGGTGGTCGGTGCGCAGCTCGACGCCGTGCTGGCCGTGCTGACGGCTGACGAAGCGGCACGCATCGTCGTCGCGTACGAGCCGGTCTGGGCGATCGGCACGGGCAAGAGCGCGACGTCGGCGCAGGCGCAGGACGTACACGCATTCCTGCGTGCACGTCTCGCGACGAAGGGTGCGGCGGACGTGTCCGTGCTGTACGGCGGCAGCGTGAAGCCGGACAACGCGGAAGAGCTGTTCGCACAGCCGGACATCGACGGCGGCCTGATCGGCGGTGCGTCGCTGAAGGCTGAAGATTTCCTGGCGATCTGCCGGGCTGCACGTTGAGCGGCTCGGGGTCGAATTGAACCATGATGGTGGCCGGTCGGTCCGGTCGCCTGATCCAATCGGGTGGGTGTGATGCTGTTATTCAAGACGCTGATTATTGTCGTGCAGGTACTGTCTGCACTCGGTGTGATTGGTCTCGTGCTGCTCCAGCACGGCAAGGGCGCCGACATGGGTGCCGCATTCGGCAGCGGTGCGTCGGGCAGCCTGTTCGGTGCGACGGGCTCGGCGAACTTCCTGTCGCGCACGACGGCCGTGCTGGCGACGGTCTTCTTCGTTGCGACGCTCACGCTGACGTATCTCGGCTCGTACAAGTCGACGCCGTCGGCTGGCGTGCTGGGCGGGGTCGCGGCCGCACCCGCCTCGGCGCCTGTTGCGTCGGCGCCGGCTGTTGCCGCGTCCGCTGCTACGGCTTCGGCCGCGAGCGCGCCGGGCCAGGACGTCCCGAAATAAAAAACTGAAATATTTGCCGTTGTGCGTTGAACAATTTTGAAAGTCAGGTTAGAATTTAATTCTTGAAGCGATTCGCGGGAAACAGGCAGTACGACCCGAGTTGCATGCAGTGCCGACGTGGTGAAATTGGTAGACACGCTATCTTGAGGGGGTAGTGGCGAAAGCTGTGCGAGTTCGAGTCTCGCCGTCGGCACCAAAGTTACTCAATGCCAGCCGCTTCCGAGTGGCTGGCATTTTTCATTTCTGGGGCGTGTCTTGCGATTGTCTTGTGATTGCATGCACTCCGAAATGATTCCTTTCGCCGGAAGTGGTATTCTCCGGACGCTCAGAACTAACCGATAGAGGATTGCCTTGAACCTCGCAGCCTATTACCCCGTCTTGTTGTTCCTCCTCGTGGGCACTGGTTTAGGTATAGCGCTGATCAGCATCGGCAAGCTTCTTGGTCCCAACAAGCCGGACGTCGAGAAGAACGCACCGTACGAGTGCGGCTTCGAAGCCTTTGAAGACGCCCGGATGAAATTCGACGTCCGGTACTACCTCGTCGCCATCCTGTTCATCATCTTCGATCTCGAAACCGCATTTCTGTTTCCGTGGGGCGTCGCGCTGCGGGACATCGGCTGGCCTGGTTTCATCGCAATGATGATTTTCCTGCTCGAATTCCTGTTGGGCTTTGCCTACATCTGGAAGAAGGGCGGCCTCGACTGGGAGTGATGGGCTAATCGCCGGTTTGCATGGGCGGCCACGCTGGGTCGCCCGTCTGGAGTGGAAAGCAAATGAGTATCGAAGGGGTCTTGAAGGAAGGGTTTGTCACCACGACGGCTGACAAGCTGATCAACTGGACGCGTACCGGCTCGCTGTGGCCGATGACGTTCGGGCTCGCGTGTTGCGCCGTCGAGATGATGCATGCGGGCGCGGCCCGTTATGACCTGGACCGGTTCGGTGTCGTGTTCCGTCCGAGCCCGCGTCAGTCCGACGTGATGATCGTTGCCGGCACGCTCTGCAACAAGATGGCGCCGGCGCTGCGTCGCGTGTATGACCAGATGGCCGAGCCGCGCTGGGTGATCTCGATGGGGTCGTGTGCGAATGGCGGCGGCTACTACCACTACTCGTACTCGGTGGTCCGCGGCTGTGACAGGATCGTGCCGGTCGACGTCTACGTGCCGGGCTGTCCGCCCACCGCCGAGGCGCTCGTCTACGGCGTGATCCAGCTTCAGGCGAAGATCCGCCGCACCAGCACCATCGCCCGTCAATAAAGCCCCCGAGCGTCCCCTCAATATGGCAAGCAAAATCGAGACCCTCAAGGCAAACCTCGAAGCCGCGCTCGGCGCGCGCGTGGTGAGCCTCACCGAAGCGATCGGTGAACTGACGCTCGTCGTGAAGGCGAGCGATTACCTCGAAGTCGCAAAGACGCTGCGCGACGATCCGAAGCTCCGTTTCGAGCAGCTGATCGACCTCTGCGGCGTGGACTACCAGACCTACGGCGACGGCGCCTACGACGGCCCGCGTTTTGCTGCCGTGTCGCAGCTGCTGTCGGTCACGAACAATTGGCGCCTGCGCCTTCGCGTATTCGCGCCGGACGACGATCTGCCGATCCTGGCATCGGTCGTCGACATCTGGACCTCCGCAAACTGGTACGAGCGCGAAGCGTTCGACCTGTACGGCCTGGTGTTCGAAGGGCACCCCGATCTGCGCCGCATCCTTACCGACTACGGTTTCATCGGTCACCCGTTCCGCAAGGACTTTCCGGTATCGGGCTACGTCGAAATGCGCTACGACCCGGAAGAGAAGCGGGTGGTCTACCAGCCGGTGACGATCGAGCCGCGTGAAATCACGCCGCGCGTGATCCGCGAGGATCGCTATGGCGGTCTGAAACATTAAGGGGGCGTCATGGCAGAAATCAAGAACTACACCCTCAACTTCGGCCCGCAACACCCGGCAGCGCACGGTGTGCTGCGCTTGGTGCTCGAGCTCGACGGCGAAGTCATCCAGCGCGCCGATCCGCACATCGGCCTGCTGCATCGCGCGACTGAAAAGCTCGCGGAAAACAAGACTTTCATCCAGTCCGTGCCGTACATGGACCGTCTCGACTACGTGTCGATGATGATCAACGAGCACGGTTACGTGCTCGCGATCGAACGTCTGCTCGGTATCGACGTGCCGGAGCGTGCGCAGTACATCCGTGTGCTGTTCGACGAGATCACGCGCGTGCTGAACCATCTGATGTGGATCGGTGCTCACGGACTCGACGTCGGCGCGATGGCGGTGTTCCTGTACGCATTCCGCGAGCGCGAAGACCTGATGGACGTGTACGAAGCGGTGTCCGGCGCACGGATGCACGCGGCGTACTATCGTCCGGGCGGCGTCTACCGCGATCTGCCTGACGCAATGCCGCAATACAAGGCGTCGAAGATCCGCAACGAGAAGGCGCTCGCGAAGATGAACGAAGCGCGCAGTGGCTCGGTGCTCGACTTCATCGACGACTTCTTCACGCGCTTCCCGAAGTGCATCGACGAATACGAAACACTGCTGACCGACAACCGGATCTGGAAACAGCGTCTGGTCGGGATCGGTGTCGTCAGCCCGGAACGTGCGCTGCAGATGGGCATGACCGGACCGATGCTGCGCGGCTCGGGTATCGCGTGGGACCTGCGCAAGAAGCAGCCGTACGAAGTGTACGATCGCATGGACTTCGACGTGCCGGTCGGCGTGAACGGCGATTGTTACGACCGCTATCTGGTGCGCGTCGAAGAAATGCGCCAGTCTGTCCGTATCGCGAAACAGTGTATTGAGTGGCTCCGCAAGAATCCGGGCCCGGTGATGACCGACAATCACAAGATTGCGCCGCCGTCGCGCGTCGGCATGAAGACCAACATGGAAGACTTGATTCACCACTTCAAGCTCTTCACCGAAGGTTTTCACGTGCCGGAAGGCGAAGCGTACGCGGCAGTCGAGCATCCGAAGGGCGAATTCGGCATCTACCTCGTGTCGGATGGTGCCAACAAGCCGTATCGCCTCAAGATTCGCGCACCGGGCTTCGCGCATCTCGCGTCGCTCGACGAAATGGCGCGCGGTCACATGATTGCCGACGCCGTCACGATCATCGGTACGCAGGACATCGTGTTCGGCGAAATCGATCGCTAATGGTTGCGCCGCCTGCGCGAGCGGGCGGCGAGCAGTAAGTCACACGCGATGCGCGCTGAACCGGCGCGGCTTCGCAAGCTGTCAACAGTGAGCGCCAGGTCTGCCGTGCATGCACCGCAGTGCGGCAGGTTGTTCGTTCGGTAGGAATTGAAAGAGTCGTGTCTGAAAATGATCTCAGCTGAAGGCCTGAAAGAAATCGATCGAGCGTTGACGAAGTATCCCGCCGATCAGAAACAGTCCGCCGTGATGTCGGCGTTGGCCGTTGCTCAGGAAGAGCACGGCTGGCTGTCGCCCGAACTGATGCAGTTCGTCGCGAACTATCTCGGCATGCCGGCCGTCGCGGTGCAGGAGGTCGCGACGTTCTACACGATGTACGAGCTCAAACCGGTCGGCAAGCACAAGATCACGCTCTGCACGAACCTCCCGTGCCAGCTGGGCCCGCACGGTGGCGCCGAAGCGACGGCCGACTACCTGAAACAGAAGCTGGGCATCGACTTTGGCGAGACCACGCCCGATGGCAAGTTCACGCTGAAGGAAGGTGAATGCATGGGCTCGTGCGGCGATGCACCGGTGCTGCTGGTGAACAATCACAGAATGTGCAGCTTCATGAGCCGCGAGAAGATCGACCAGCTGCTTGAGGAGCTTTCGAAATGACGTCCCTCCACGACCGTCACATCAAACCGCTGATCCTCGCTGGTCTGAACGGCGAGAACTGGCACCTCGAAGACTACGTTGCGCGCGGCGGCTACAAGCAGCTGCGCCGCATTCTCGAAGAAAAGATCACTCCCGAGCAGGTCATTGCCGACGTGAAGGCGTCGGGCCTGCGCGGCCGTGGCGGTGCAGGCTTCCCGACCGGCCTGAAGTGGAGCTTCATGCCGCGTCAGTTCCCGGGGCAGAAGTATCTCGTCTGCAACTCGGACGAAGGCGAGCCGGGCACGTTCAAGGATCGCGACATCCTGCGCTGGAACCCGCATGCGCTGATCGAAGGCATGGCCATCGGCGCGTACGCGATGGGCATCACCGTCGGCTACAACTATATCCACGGCGAAATCTTCGAAGTGTATCGACGCTTCGAGGCGGCGCTCGAGGAAGCGCGCGCAGCGGGCTTCCTCGGCGACAACATCATGGGCTCGGAATTCTCGTTCCAGCTGCACGCGCACCACGGTTACGGCGCGTACATCTGCGGCGAGGAAACGGCGCTGCTCGAGTCGCTCGAAGGCAAGAAGGGCCAGCCGCGCTTCAAGCCGCCGTTCCCGGCGAGCTTCGGCGTGTACGGCAAGCCGACCACGATCAACAACACCGAGACGTTCGCCGCGGTGCCGTTCCTGCTGTCCATCGGGCCGCAGAATTACCTCGAGATCGGCAAGCCGAACAACGGCGGCACGAAGATCTTCTCGGTCTCGGGCGATGTCGAGCGTCCGGGCAACTACGAAGTGCCGCTCGGCACGCCGTTCGCGACGCTGATGGAGCTCGCCGGCGGGATGCGCGGCGGCCGCAAGATCAAGGCCGTGATTCCGGGCGGCTCGTCGGCGCCGGTGATTCCGGGCGAGATGATGATGCAGACCGATCTCGATTACGACTCGATCGCGAAGGCGGGCTCGATGCTCGGTTCCGGCGCGGTGATCGTGATGGACGAGACGCGCTGCATGGTGCGTTCGCTGCTGCGTCTGTCGTACTTCTACTACGAGGAATCGTGCGGCCAGTGCACGCCGTGCCGTGAAGGCACCGGCTGGTTGTATCGCGTCGTGAATCGTATCGAGCACGGCGAAGGTCGCCAGGAAGATCTGGACCTGCTGAATTCGGTTGCGGAGAACATCATGGGCCGCACGATCTGCGCGCTCGGCGACGCAGCGGCGATGCCGGTGCGCGGGATGCTCAAGCACTACTGGGACGAATTCGCATACCACGTCGAGCACAAGCATTGCATGGTCGGCGGTCACGCACACGCGGCAGCGGCCTGAAGCGAAGCACCGGGTTGCGGAATTTGAGCGCACGGTCGGGCCAAGGCGCGAGCGGGCGAAAATAGGTTAAGGACCATTCACCATCATGGTTGAACTTGAAATAGACGGCAAGAAGGTCGAGGTGCCCGAAGGCAGCATGGTGATCCAGGCTGCACACAAGGCTGATACGTACATTCCTCACTTCTGCTATCACAAGAAACTGTCGGTTGCGGCCAACTGCCGGATGTGTCTTGTCGAAGTCGAGAAGATGCCGAAGGCCGTGCCTGCCTGCGCGACGCCCGTGTCGGCCGGCATGATCGTTCGCACGCAGTCCGAGAAGGCCGTGAAGGGTCAGCAGGCGGTGATGGAATTCCTCCTCATCAACCACCCGCTCGACTGCCCGATTTGCGATCAGGGCGGTGAATGCCAACTGCAGGATCTGGCGGTCGGCTACGGCAAGTCGTCGTCGCGCTACTCGGAAGAAAAGCGCGTGGTGTTCCACAAGAACGTCGGCCCGCTGATCTCGATGGAAGAAATGTCGCGTTGCATCCACTGCACGCGCTGCGTCCGCTTCGGCCAGGAAATCGCCGGCGTGATGGAGCTCGGCATGCTGGGCCGCGGCGAACACTCGGAAATCACGACGTTCGTCGGCAAGACGGTCGACTCCGAGTTGTCGGGCAACATGATCGACCTGTGCCCGGTCGGCGCGCTGACCAGCAAGCCGTTCCGCTACAGTGCTCGTACGTGGGAACTGTCGCGTCGCAAGTCGGTGAGCTCGCACGACTCCGTCGGCGCGAACCTCGTCGTGCAGGTGAAGAACAACCGCGTGATGCGCGTGCTGCCGTTCGAGAACGAAGCAATCAACGAATGCTGGATCTCGGACAAGGATCGTTTCTCGTACGAAGGCCTGAACAGTGAGGAGCGCCTGACCAGGCCGATGCTGAAGCAGGGCGGCCAGTGGATCGAAACCGACTGGCAGACTGCGCTCGAATATGTCGCGAAGGGGCTGCAGGGTATCGCCGCGGATCACGGCGCGAATGCGCTGGCGATGCTCGCAAGCGCGCACAGCACCGCCGAAGAGCTGTTCCTCGTGAAGCAGCTCGCCAACGAACTGAAGACGCCGAACGTCGACTTCCGTCTGCGTCAGCAGGACTTCTCGGCGCCGGTCCAGGGCGCACCGTGGCTCGGCATGCCGATCGCCGACCTGTCGAACGTGGATGCCGCGTTCATCGTCGGTTCGTTCCTGCGCCGCGATCATCCGCTGTTCGCCGCACGCCTGCGTCAGGCCGCGAAGAACGGCGCGAAGCTGCATTTCCTGCATGCGACCGCCGACGACTCGTTGATCCGTACCGCGAAGCGCATCGTCGCCGCACCGTCGGCATGGCTCGACGAACTGGCAGGCATCGCTGCAGCCGTTGCGCAACTGCGCGGCGTCGCGCTGCCCGACACGCTCGCGGGCGTCACGGCATCGCCGGCCGCCCAGGCTGTCGCTCAGTCGCTCGCGAACGGCGAACGCCGCGCAGTGCTGCTCGGCAACGTGGCCGTCCGTCATCCGGAATTCTCGAAGCTGCACGCCGTGGCACAGTGGATCGCCGAGAACACCGGCGCCACGTTCGGCTTCCTGACGGAAGCGGCGAACACGGTCGGCGCGCACGTCGTCAACGCACTGCCGGGCGAAGGCGGCCTGAACGCACGCGAAGCGTTCGCGCAGCCGCGCAAGGGCTACGTGCTGCTGAACGTCGAACCGGAATTCGACACGGCCGATCCGGCGCAGGCGCTTGCCGCGCTGAACCAGGCTGAGATGGTTGTCGTGATGTCGCCGTTCAAGCACGGCCTCGATTACGCGGACGTCTTGCTGCCGATCGCTCCGTTCACGGAAACGGCCGGTACGTACGTGAATGCCGAAGGCTCGGTGCAGAGCTTCAACGGCGTCGTGCGCCCGCTCGGCGACACGCGTCCGGCGTGGAAGGTGCTGCGCGTGCTCGGCAGTCTCCTCGACCTGCCGAACTTCGAATACGAGACCGCGGAAGACGTGCGTGTCGCGGCGCTCGGCGACGCAGGTGTCGCGAGCCGTCTGTCGAACAAGACGTCAATTGCGCCAGTGCGCGTTGCGGCGAATGCCGCGAACGGCAGCTTCGAGCGCCTCGCCGACGTGCCGATCTATCATGCCGACGCACTCGTGCGCCGCGCAGGTGCACTGCACCTGACGGCTGCCGCGAAGGCGGCGAACGTCGCAGCCCTGCCGGCCGCGCTGTTCGACAAGCTGGGCTTGAAGGAAGGCGACGCGGTGCGCGTGCGCCAAGGCGAGCGTGCGGTGCAGTTGCCGGCCGTGCGCGACGCGAATCTTGCGGAGACGGTCGTTCGCGTGTCGGCGGCAACGCCTGCCGGCGCAGCGCTCGGCAGCCTGTTCGGTGAACTGGTGGTGGAGAAGGCGTAAATGAGCTTGTTCGATACGATCAACGCGGGCGGGGCCCAGCTTCTCGGCTTCGCGTGGCCGACGGTGTGGGCACTCGTGCGCATCCTCGTCGTCGCCGTCGTCATCCTGCTGTGCGTCGCGTACCTGATTCTGTGGGAACGCAAGCTGATCGGCTGGATGCACGTGCGTCTCGGCCCGAACCGCGTCGGCCCCGGCGGCTTGTTGCAGCCGATCGCTGACGTGCTGAAGCTGCTGCTGAAGGAAGTCATTCAGCCGAGCGCCGCCAGCCGCTGGCTCTATCTGGTCGCGCCGATCATGACCGTCGTGCCGGCGTTTGCCGTGTGGGCAGTGATCCCGTTCCAGGCCGAAGCCGTGCTCGCGAACGTGAACGCCGGCCTGCTGTATGCGATGGCGATCTCGTCGATCGGCGTGTACGCGGTGATTCTCGCCGGCTGGGCGTCGAACTCGAAGTACGCGTTCCTCGGTGCGATGCGTGCGGCAGCCCAGATGGTTTCGTACGAAATCTCGATGGGCTTCGCACTGGTGCTCGTGCTGATGACGGCCGGCAGCCTGAACCTGTCGGAAATCGTCGGCTCGCAACAGCACGGCTTCTTCGCCGGTCACGGTGTGAACTTCCTGTCGTGGAACTGGCTGCCGCTGCTGCCGGCGTTCGTCGTCTACTTCGTGTCGGGCATCGCCGAAACGAACCGTCACCCGTTCGACGTGGTGGAAGGCGAGTCGGAAATCGTCGCGGGTCACATGATCGATTACTCGGGTATGGCGTTCGCGCTGTTCTTCCTCGCCGAGTACATCAACATGATCGTGATCTCGGCGCTGGCCGCGACGCTGTTCCTCGGCGGCTGGGATGCACCGTTCGAGTTCCTGTCGTTCATTCCGGGCATCTTCTGGCTGGTGCTGAAGGTATTCGCGCTGCTGTCGGTGTTCATCTGGGTTCGCGCGACGTTCCCGCGCTACCGTTACGACCAGATCATGCGCCTGGGCTGGAAGGTGTTCCTGCCCGTCACGGTGATCTGGGTGGTCGTGGTCGGCTTCTGGATGATGTCGCCGCTCAACATCTGGGTGAAGTAAAGATCGGACGAAATCATGACGGCAATCCAACACTTCTTTAAGACCTTCTTCCTGACGGAGCTGCTGAAGGGGCTCGCGCTGACCGGCCGTTACACGTTCCGGCGCAAGTTCACCGTGCAGTTCCCGGAAGAGAAGACCCCGATTTCGCCGCGTTTCCGCGGGCTGCATGCACTGCGCCGCTACGAGAACGGCGAAGAGCGCTGCATCGCGTGCAAGCTCTGCGAGGCCGTGTGCCCCGCCCTGGCGATCACGATCGAGTCGGAAACGCGCGCGGACAATACGCGTCGCACGACGCGCTACGACATCGACCTGACGAAGTGCATCTTCTGCGGTTTCTGCGAAGAGAGCTGCCCGGTCGATTCGATCGTCGAGACGCAGATTCTCGAGTACCACGGCGAAAAGCGCGGCGACCTGTATTTCACGAAGGAAATGCTGCTCGCAGTGGGCGATCGTTACGAGAAGGACATCGCAGCGGCGAAGGCTGCCGACGCGCCGTATCGTTGATTGTGTTTGCAGTGCCGGCCCGGCATCAACGGGCCAGCCGCCGCGACGGGGGCGGCACGCGAGAGCGTTCCGCAAGCCGCGCCTGACTATGGCCTAACGATGAACCGGTAATCATGGAATTCACGACCGTACTGTTCTACATCTTCGCGCTGCTCCTGGTGGTATCAGGGCTGAAGGTGATCACTTCGCGCAACCCGGTGGCGTCTGCGCTTTTCCTTGTGCTGGCGTTCTTCAACGCCGCCGCGATCTGGATGTTGCTGGAAGCGGAGTTCCTTGCGATCCTGCTGGTGCTGGTGTACGTGGGCGCGGTGATGGTGCTGTTCCTGTTCGTCGTGATGATGCTGGACATCAACGTCGATTACCTGCGTCGCGACTTCAAGCGCTTCGTGCCGATGGCAACGGTGGTTGGCGCGATCATCGTGGTCGAGACCGCGCTGATCCTGTGGCGCGGCTACGGCGACACGCACTCGGCGCATGCGATGGCGACGGGCGCGATGGCCGACTGGTCGAACACGCGACTGATCGGCAAGGTGATCTATACCGACTACATCTTCGCGTTTGAAATCGCCGGCCTCGTGCTGCTGGTCGCGATCATCGCCGCGATCGGGCTGACCGAGCGCAAGGGCAAGGACAGCAAGCGCCAGCGCGTGTCGGATCAGGTCAAGGTGCGTCGCGCCGACCGCGTGCGCCTCGTGAAGATGGAAGCGGAAAAGCCGCAGCCGGAAACGGCGCAGAGCGAAGCCGGTACGAGCACCAACGGCTAAGCGGAGGAAAAAGAAAATCATGTTGACTCTTGCTCACTACCTCGTGCTCGGCGCGATCCTCTTTGCGATCGCGATCGTCGGGATCTTTCTCAACCGCCGCAACATCATCATCATCCTGATGGCGATCGAACTGATGCTGCTGGCGGTGAACACCAACTTCGTCGCGTTTTCTCACTACCTCGGCGATGTACACGGCCAGATCTTCGTGTTCTTCGTGCTGACCGTCGCAGCAGCGGAAGCGGCGATCGGTCTCGCGATTCTGGTGACCCTGTTCCGTAAGCTCGACACGATCAATGTCGAGGATCTCGATCAGCTCAAGGGCTAATTTCAGGTAACGCTGTTATGTCAACGACACTCAATGAAAACCTGCTGCTGGCGATTCCGCTCGCTCCGCTGGCCGGCTCGCTGATTGCGGGGCTGTTCGGGAACGCTGTAGGGCGTAAGGGCGCACACCGGATCACGATCCTCGGCGTATTGATCGCATTTCTGCTGTCGGCGAAAGTCTTCCTCGACGTGATGGGGGGCGCGAGCTTCAACGCGACCGTCTATCAGTGGATGAACGTTGGTTCGCTGAAACTTGAAATCGGTTTCCTCGTCGATTCGCTGACCGCGATGATGATGGTCGTCGTGACCTTCGTCTCGCTGATGGTGCACATCTACACGATCGGCTACATGTCGGAAGAAGACGGCTACCAGCGCTTCTTCTCGTACATCTCGCTGTTCACGTTCTCGATGCTGATGCTCGTGATGAGCAACAACTTCCTGCAGCTGTTCTTCGGCTGGGAAGCGGTGGGTCTGGTGTCGTACCTGCTGATCGGCTTCTACTTCACGCGTGAAAGCGCGATCTACGCGAACATGAAGGCGTTCCTCGTGAACCGCGTGGGCGACTTCGGCTTCCTGCTGGGCATCGGCCTGCTGCTCGCGTTCGCGGGTTCGATGAACTACGGCGAAGTGTTCGCGAAGCGCGCGGAGCTCGCGAGCCTGCACTTCCCGGGCACCGACTGGGGCCTGCTGACCGTCGCCTGTATCTGCCTGTTCATCGGCGCGATGGGCAAGTCGGCACAGTTCCCGCTGCACGTGTGGCTGCCCGACTCGATGGAAGGCCCGACCCCGATCTCCGCGCTGATTCACGCGGCGACGATGGTGACGGCCGGCATCTTCATGGTGTCGCGCATGTCGCCGCTGTTCGAACTGTCGGACGCCGCGCTGTCGTTCATCACGGTGATCGGTGCGATCACGGCGCTGTTCATGGGCTTCCTCGGCATCGTGCAGAACGACATCAAGCGTGTCGTCGCGTACTCGACGCTGTCGCAGCTCGGTTACATGACGGTTGCGCTCGGCGTGTCGGCTTACCCGGTCGCCGTGTTCCACCTGATGACGCACGCGTTCTTCAAGGCGCTGCTGTTCCTTGGAGCCGGTTCGGTGATCATCGGCATGCACCACGACCAGGACATGCGCAATATGGGCGGTCTGCGCAAGTACATGCCGATCACGTGGATCACGTCGCTCGTCGGTTCGCTGGCGCTGATCGGTACGCCGTTCTTCTCGGGCTTTTACTCGAAGGACTCGATCATCGACGCGGTGAAGCTGTCGCACCTGCCGGGTTCGGGCTTCGCGTACTTCGCAGTGGTCGCGAGCGTGTTCGTCACGGCGCTGTACTCGTTCCGCATGTACTTCCTGGTGTTCCACGGAGAAGAGCGTTTCCGCAAGCCGAAGCATCCGGAATCGCCGATGGGCATGGCGGCCGCACACGGTCACGACGATCACGGCCATGGCCACGGTCATGACGACCACGCGCACGAGCCGCACGAGACCCCGTGGGTCGTGTGGGTGCCGCTGGTCCTGCTGGCGATCCCGTCGGTGATCATTGGTGCGATCGCGGTCGGCCCGATGCTGTTCGGCGATTTCTTCCAGCACGGCGTCGCGTTCGACAAGGTGATCTTCATCGGCGCGAACCATCCGGCACTGGCCGAAATGGCCGAGGAGTTCCACGGCTGGGTGGGCATGGGCCTGCACTCGGTGTCGGGCCTGCCGGTGTGGCTGGCGCTCGCCGGTGTGGTTGTCGCGTGGTTCCTGTATCTGAAGCGTCCGGAGCTGCCGGCGTCGATCCGCCGCGCGTTCGGCCCGATCTACACGCTGCTCGACAACAAGTACTACATGGACAAGATCAACGAGGTGGTGTTCGCCCGTGGTTCGGTGGCGATCGGCCGGGGCCTGTGGAAGGAGGGTGACGTCGTGGTGATCGACGGCCTCGTGAACGGCAGCGCCCGGTTCATCGGCTGGTTCGCCAGCGTGATCCGCTTCCTGCAATCCGGTTACATCTACCACTACGCGTTCGCCATGATCATCGGCATGCTGGGGCTCCTGACCCTGTTTGTGACGCTGGGCGGCAAATAAGACGGGGGACAACTAATGCACGCTTTTCCGATTCTCAGTACCGCGATCTGGCTGCCGATCGTTTTCGGCCTCCTCGTGCTCGTGGTGGGTAACGACAGAAAGCCGGGGGCGGCCCGCTGGGTCGCTCTGATCGGTTCGCTGCTCGGGCTCGCGGTCACGATTCCGCTGATCACGGGCTTCGACTCGAGCACGGCAGCGCTGCAGTTCGTCGAGCATTCGACCTGGATCGAACGCTTCGACATCTCGTATCACCTGGGGGTCGACGGCCTGTCGATGTGGTTCGTGGTGCTGACCGCGCTGATCACGGTAATCGTCGTGATCGCCGCGTGGGAAGTAATCACCGAGAACGTCGCGCAGTACCTCGCGGCGTTCCTGATCCTCTCGGGGATCATGATCGGCGTGTTCTCGTCGGCCGACGGCCTGCTGTTCTACGTTTTCTTCGAAGCGACCCTGATTCCGATGTACATCATCATCGGTGTGTGGGGCGGTCCGAATCGCGTGTACGCGGCATTCAAGTTCTTCCTGTACACGCTGGCCGGTTCGCTGCTGATGCTGGTCGCGCTGATTTACCTGTACACGCATACGCATTCGTTCGACCTCGCGACGTGGCAGGACGCGAAGATCGCAATGACGCCGCAGATCCTGCTGTTCATTGCATTCTTCCTCGCGTTCGCGGTGAAGGTGCCGATGTGGCCGGTGCACACGTGGCTGCCGGACGCGCACGTGGAAGCGCCGACGGGCGGCTCGGTCGTGCTGGCAGCGATCATGCTGAAGCTCGGCGCGTACGGTTTCCTGCGCTTCTCGCTGCCGATCACGCCTGACGCAAGCCACTTCCTGGCGCCGGTCGTGATCACGCTGTCGCTGATCGCGGTGATCTACATCGGCCTCGTCGCGATGGTGCAGGCCGACATGAAGAAGCTGGTCGCGTATTCGTCGATCGCGCACATGGGCTTCGTCACGCTCGGTTTCTTCATCTTCAATCAGCTCGGCGTCGAAGGCGCGATCATCCAGATGATCTCGCATGGCTTCGTGTCGGGTGCGATGTTCCTGTGTATCGGCGTGCTGTACGACCGCCTGCATTCGCGCCAGATCGCCGACTATGGCGGCGTCGTGAACGTGATGCCGAAGTTCGCGGCGTTCGCGATGTTGTTCTCGATGGCCAACTGCGGCCTGCCGGGCACCTCGGGTTTCGTCGGCGAGTTCATGGTGATTCTCGCAGCCGTCCAGTACAACTTCTGGATCGCGTTCGGCGCAGCGTTCACGCTGATCCTCGGCGCCGCCTACACGCTGTGGATGTACAAGCGCGTGTACTTCGGCGCGGTTGCGAACGATCACGTTGCCAAACTGAAGGACATCGGCAGTCGCGAGTTCCTGATGCTGGCCGTGCTTGCCGCGTTCACGCTGTTGATGGGCCTGTATCCGAAGCCTTTCACCGACGTGATGCACGTTTCCGTGGAAAACCTCCTCTCCCACGTCGCGCAGTCTAAGCTGCCGCTGGCGCAGTAATCGCGAGCGGAGGAAATCAAAATCATGAATGCTCCTATGAATGTCCTGTTGCCTGACGCGCTGGTGATGGTCGCCATCGTCGTCGCATGGCTGAACGACACCTTTACGGGTGCCGCTGGCCGCCGCCTCACCTATCTGATCGCGGTGGTTTCGTCGGTCGTCGCCGGCGTATGGTTCGCCGTGCAGGCGCTGGATCCGCAGCAGTACTACTTCTTCTCGCGGATGGTCGTCGTCGACTCGTTCGCGAGCATGATGAAGGCCGTCGTGTCGATCGGCTTCGCGGTCACGCTCGTCTATTCGCGCAAGTACCTCGAAGACCGTGACATGTTCCGCGGCGACGTGTTCCTGCTCGGCATGTTCTCGCTGCTCGGTCAGTTGGTGATGGTGTCGGGCAACAACTTCCTGACGCTGTACCTCGGCCTCGAACTGATGTCGCTGTCGCTGTACGCGATCATCGCGCTGCGTCCCGATGCAGCTCAGTCGAGCGAAGCCGCGATGAAGTACTACGTGCTGGGCGCGCTCGCGTCGGGCTTCGTGCTGTACGGCATCTCGATGCTCTACGGCGCGACCGGCTCGCTCGAGCTGGGCGAGGTGTACAAGGCGGTTGGCGGCAACACCGACGCTGCCGTGCTGATGTTCGGCGTGATCTTCATCGTCGCCGGTATCGCGTTCAAGCTCGGCGCCGTGCCGTTCCACATGTGGGTACCGGACGTCTACCAGGGCGCACCGACCGCGATGACGCTGTTCGTCGGCGGCGGCCCGAAGGTTGCCGCGTTTGCGTGGGGCCTGCGTTTCCTGGTGATGGGCCTGCTGCCGCTCGCACAGAACTGGCAGACCGCGCTCGTGATCCTCGCCGCGCTGTCGCTGATCGTCGGTAACATCACCGGTATCGTCCAGCGCAACGTCAAGCGGATGCTCGCGTACTCGGCGATCTCGAACATGGGCTTCGTGCTGCTCGGCCTGCTCGCAGGCATCGTGAAGGGCGACGCGGCCGCACCGGCGAGCGCGTACAGCTCGGCGATGTTCTACGCGATCGTCTACCTGATCACGACGCTCGGCTCGTTCGGCGTGGTGATGCTGCTCGCACGCCGCGATTTCGAAGCGGACACGATCGACGACTTCAAGGGCCTCAACAAGCGCAGCCCGGTGTTCGCGTTCGTGATGATGGTCATGATGTTCTCGCTGGCCGGCATTCCGCCGACCGTCGGCTTCTACGCGAAGCTCGCGGTGCTCGAGGCGACCGTCAACGCAGGTCTGACGTGGCTGGCCGTGCTGGCCGTGATCACGTCGCTGTTCGGCGCGTTCTACTACCTGCGTATCGTCAAGCTGATGTACTTCGATGCACCGCAGGACACGGCTCCGATCACCGGCGACTTCTGCAAGCGCACGCTGCTCGTGGTGAACGGCCTTGCGGTCGTCGTGCTCGGTCTGATCCCGAGCCCGCTGCTGACGGCCTGCCTGCAGGCGATCCGTCACACGCTGCCGCTGTAATGTCGGCAGCCGGCTGGTTCATTGTGCTGTTGGCGTTCGTATGCGCCAACGTGCCGTTCCTGAACCAACGCATCTTCGCCGTCGTGCCGACCGGCGCGACGAAGAAGAGCGCGTGGGTTCGGATCGGCGAGCTGATCGTGCTGTATTTCGTCGTCGGCGCACTCGGCTTCTGGCTCGAGTCGCGCGCCGGCAACCGCTTCGAACAAGGCTGGCAGTTTTACGCGATCACGTTCAGTCTGTTCGTCGTGTTCGCGTTCCCCGGCTTCACGTTCCAGTATCTAGTCAAACGACGCTGACGGGCCTTCGGCCGTCGCGTGCCCATTTCCCCGGAGCAACCCGATGGCCGAACTTCCCAATCACGATGCCGTACTGACCGAAACCTGCCTCGAGAGCGAGGCGATTTTCGAAGGCTCGTTCCTCAAGCTCAAGCGCGATACCGTCCGCCTGCCGGACGGCAAGCAAGCCACGCGCGAATACGTCCAGCACCCTGGCGCGGTGATGGTGATCCCGCTGTTCGACGACGGCCGCGTGCTGATGGAAAGCCAGTATCGCTATCCGATCGGCAAGGTCATGGCCGAATTTCCGGCCGGCAAGCTCGATCCGAACGAAGGTGCGCTCGCCTGTGCGGTGCGCGAGCTGCGTGAAGAAACAGGCTACACGGCACGCGAATACGTGTTCCTGGCCCGGATTCACCCGATCATTTCCTACTCGACCGAATTCATCGACCTGTACCTCGCACGTGGGCTGACCGCCGGCGAGCGCAAGCTCGACGAAGGCGAATTTCTCGAAACCTTCACGGCGACGCAGGCCGACCTGCAAGAATGGGTGCGCACCGGCCAGATCACCGACGTGAAGACGATCATCGGCACGATGTGGCTCGACAAGGTGCTGTCCGGCACGTGGCCGCTAGGCCCGGTCCAGACGCCCTGACGGCACGTCAGCGGCGGGCAGGGCGCCGCGTTACAATCGTGTGACGCGGCCGCTTCCGGTCGCGCGACTCTAGTTTAGCACGATCGTTCACAAAAGCGCTTTTTGCGCTACACTCGTCACACGCCCCGATTCAGCATGAAGGTCCTCGATTTACAGTGCCCGCACGGTCATCGGTTCGAAGGCTGGTTCGCTTCCGCCGATGAATTCGAAGCGCAGTTGTCTCGCAAGCTGGTCGAATGCCCGGTGTGCGGGACGACCGAGATCAACCGGATGCCGTCGGCGCCGCGCCTGAACCTGTCGGGCGCGACGCAGACCAAGCCGGCCGATCCGCGTGCGCTCCAGGCGCAGGCGATGCGCGCGCTGCGCGAGGTGCTGGAGAAGACCGAGAACGTGGGCGAGCGCTTCGCCGAGGAAGCGCGGCGCATCCATTACAACGAGGCGCCCGCGCGCAGCATTCGTGGCGTCACGACGCCGGAGGATGCGCAATCCCTCGCCGAAGAAGGCATCGAAGTGATGCCGTTGCCGATTCCTGCCGCGCTGAAAGAACCGCTGCAATGACATACGCAGCGTGTCCTCGCCGGGCCGGACGGCCGCGGCGAGGAGACACTGCGCATGGATCTGGATTATTCCCCCGCCGACGACGCATTCCGCGTTGACGTCCGCGCCTGGCTCGAGGCGAATCTGCCTCACGCACTGCGCGCCAAAGTACTCGATCACAAACGACTCGGCCGCGAGGACTTCGCGAGCTGGCACCGAATTCTCGGCCAGCGCGGCTGGTCCGCGCCTGCCTGGCCGACCGAATATGGCGGCCCGGGCTGGAACGCGACGCAGCGGCACATCTGGGACGAGGAGTGCGCGCGCATCGGCGCGCCGACCGTGCTGCCGTTCGGCGTGTCGATGGTCGCACCGGTGCTCATGAAATACGGCAGCGAAGCGCAGAAGCGCCATTATCTGCCGCGCATTCTCGACGGTACCGACTGGTGGTGCCAGGGCTACTCGGAGCCGGGTTCCGGGTCGGACCTTGCGTCGCTGCGCACGCGTGCCGAGCGCCACGGCGACTACTACGTCGTCAACGGTCAGAAGACCTGGACGACGCTCGGCCAGTATGCCGACATGATGTTCTGCCTCGTGCGTACCGACCCGGCGGCGAAGAAACAGGAGGGCATCTCGTTCCTGCTGATCGACATGAAGGCGCCCGGCATCACGGTGCGCCCGATCATCACACTCGACGAGGACCACGAGGTCAACGAGGTGTTCTTCGAGGACGTGAAGGTGCCCGTCGAAAACCTCGTCGGCGACGAAAACCGCGGCTGGACCTACGCGAAATACCTGCTGGGCCACGAGCGTACCGGCATCGCGCGCGTCGGCGCGTCCAAGCGCGAGCTCGTGTTCCTGAAGCGGGTGGCGTCGAACCAGCGCAAGAACGGCAAGCCGTTGCTCGCCGACCCCGTGTTTGCCGCGAAGGTCGCGGCGCTCGAAGTCGAGTTGATGGCGCTCGAGGTGACGGTGCTGCGCGTGGTGAGCCGCGAGACGAGCGGCAAGGGGCCGGGCCCCGAGGCGTCGATGCTGAAGATCAAGGGCACCGAAGTGCAGCAGGCGCTCACCGAATTGATGTTCGAGGCGATCGGTCCGCTTGCCGCACCGTTCGACGTGCCGTTCCTCGAAGGCGAGCGTGAGCACGGCATCGCGGGCGACGACGATGCGGCGCCGCTCGCCGCGTACTACTTCAACTATCGGAAGACCTCGATCTACGGCGGTTCGAACGAGATTCAGAAGAACATCATCGCGCAGATGATTCTGGGGCTGTGAGCCGGCCGCGACGCATGGGGCGAGAGTCGGGCGTCAAAGTGCCGCTCTGGCCAACAGGAGACAACGATGGATTTCAGCTTTACCGATGAGCAGCAGCAATTCGCCGACGCGCTGCGTCGTTATCTCGGCGAGCAATACGGGTTCGACGCACGTCAGGCCATCGTGCGCAGCGATGCGGGTGTGTCGGACGCGCAATGGCACGCGTTTGCGGAACTCGGGTTGACCGCGTTGCCGGTACCGGACGCGCAAGGCGGATTCGGCGGCGGCCCGGTCGACATGCTGGTCGCGATGCAGGAGCTCGGCCGCGCACTCGTCGTCGAGCCGTACTGGGCGACGGCGGTCGGCATCGAGGCGCTGCGAGTCGCGGGTTCCGGCACGGGCGACGACGCAGCGTTGCTGGAGGCTGTCGCGCAAGGGCAGAAGCGGCTGGCGGTCGCGTTCCACGAACCGCGGGCGCGCTACGATCTGTACGAACTCGATACGCACGCACATGAACAGGGCGGCACGTACCGGCTGACCGGCACCAAGTCGGTCGTTCAGCATGGCGCACAGGCGCATGCGTGGATCGTACCCGCGCGCGCCGATGGCGGCGGCATCGGTCTGTTCGTCGTCGAGCGCGATGCAGCGGGCGCGAAGGCGATCGACTACCGGACGATCGACGGGCAGCGCGCCGCGACCATCGAACTGAACGAAACGCCTGCGCGGCTGCTCGCGGGCAGTGCGCGCGATGCGGCCGCACTCGAGCAGATCGCCGACTATGCGACCTTCCTGCTGTGCGCGGAAGCGGTCGGCGCGCTCGACGAACTGAACCGGGCGACAGTCGAATACACGAAGACGCGCGAGCAGTTCGGCGTACCGATCGCGCGTTTCCAGGCACTGCAGCACCGGATGGTCGACATGCTGATCCATGCGGAGCAGGCGCGTTCGCTGACTTACCTGGCCGCGGTGCGCTACGCGGCCAGCGACGCCGATGCACGCCGCAAGGCGGTTTCGGCCGCGAAGGCGCGCGTCGGCGCAGCCGCGCGCTTCGTCGGCCAGCAGGCCGTGCAATTGCACGGCGGCATGGGCGTGACCAACGAAGTTGCCGCCGCGCATCTGTTCAAGCGGCTGTCGATCATCGAGACGACGCTCGGCGACACCGATCATCACCTTGCGCGCATCGCGGCACTGCCGGATTTCGCGCAAGCCGACGCGGCATGACGGCGACGCGCGAGCGCGCCACAGGAGACATACAGTGGGTATCAGTTACGAAGATCTGGCGGTAGGCAGCAACACGGAGATCGGCCGCTACACGTTCGAGGCCGACGACATCAAGGCGTTCGCGCAACGCTACGATCCACAGCCGTTCCACCTCGACGAGGAAGCCGGCAAGGCATCGCCGTTCGGCGGACTGGTCGCGAGCGGCTGGCATACGTGTTCGGTGTTCATGAGCCTGCTCATCAAGAAGCTGGGGCCGGATTCGACCAGCATGGGGTCGCCCGGCATCGACTCGATTCGCTGGCTCAAACCCGTGCGCGCGGGCGATACGATCACGATGTACCAGAAGGTCCACGACAAACGCGTGTCGGCGAGCAAGCCCGATCGCGGCATCGTGTCGACGGAGTGGGTCGGCATCAACGGCGACGGCGAGACCGTGATCACCGTGCATACCAAGGTGATCTTCGGGTTGCGTCATCCGGAAGGGGCGAACGCATGACGGACGTGACATTGCCGTTGATCGCGTCACCCGAGGCGCTGCATGCGCGGGTCGGTGCGGAGCCGCTCGCGAGCGGCTGGGTCGAGATCGACCAGCCGCGCGTGGACCGCTTCGCCGACGCGACGGGCGATCACCAGTGGATTCACGTCGATCCCGAGCGCGCACGCAAAGAGTCGCCGTTTGGCGGTCCGATCGCGCACGGGTTTCTGACGCTGTCGCTGATTCCGGCGCTGATGGTCGACGCGATGCGCTTCGAGCAGACGATGGGCGTGAACTATGGACTGAATCGCGTGCGGTTCCTGAAGCCGGTGCCGGTCGGCACACGCGTGCGTGCGTTGTTCGCGGCGAAGGAAACCTCGGAGGCCGCGCAGGGCGGCGTACAGGTGACGTGGTCGGTGTCGGTGCAGGCCGAGCGTCCCGACGCACCGCTGCTCGTTTGTGCGGCGGAGTTCATCACGCTGCATTACTTCTGACGCACGCGGCGGCATCCACGGATGCCGCCGCGTCGTTCTGCGCGGGTTCGTTCAGTGCTTCGCGTATTGCGTTGCGCCGAACAGCATCTCGCGCGCCTTGTCGTCCTGCAATGCCTTGCGCAACGAGGCGAGCACTTCGACGCCGCGCTGCACGGCCGGTCGCGCGGCGATCGCCTCGTGCCAGCGCTTCACGTTCGGCAGTTCGTCGAGCACGATGCCCTGGTTCTGCCATGAACGCGTCCACGGGAACGTCGCGATGTCCGCAATCGTGTACGCGTCGCCGGCGAGATATTCGGATTCGCCGAGGCGTTTTTCCATGACGTTGTACAGGCGCTTCGCCTCGTTCGTGTAGCGATTGACCGCATATTCGATCTTCTCCGGCGCGTACATGCGGAAGTGGTGCGCTTGTCCGAGCATCGGGCCGACGCCGCCCATCTGGAACATCAGCCATTCGAGTGTCGCGTAGCGCGCGGCCGGATCGGTCGGGAGGAACTTGCCGGTTTTTTCCGCGAGGTAGACGAGGATCGCACCTGATTCGAACAGCGAGATCGGCTTGCCGCCGGGGCCGTCCGGATCGACGATCGCGGGGATCTTGTTGTTCGGGCTGATTTTCAGGAATTCGGGCTTGAACTGGTCGCCGGCGCCGATATCGACCGGATGTGCACGATACGCGAGGCCGGTTTCCTCGAGCATGATGTGTACCTTGTGGCCGTTCGGGGTCGCCCAGCTATAGACGTCGATCATCGTCAACTCCTTCATGGCATGCGCGAAAACGGCGCCGACAGGGCGCCGTGACAAGCGGACATTAGAGCATGGATCGACGCGGGCCGCAGACGGCGGGAACGCTGGGCCTGCGTGCCGTTGCGGCAGCGTCGACGCCGCTTGAACGGCGTCGACGCTGCCGGATCAGCGTTTGTAGCGAGGCTGACGCTTCTCGAGAAATGCGGTGATGCCTTCGAACGCGTCCGCATGATGCAGCGATGCGACGAAGTGATCGCGCTCGGTGCCGAGATGCGCTTCGAGCGGTTGCGCGGTTGCATCGTCGAGCAGTAACTTGATGCGTGTGAGTGCGTTAGGCGAGATGCCGGCGAGCGAGTCGGCCCACGCGAGCGCGTCGGACAGCGCCGCGCCGGGTAGGGCGAGGCGATTGACGACGCCGAGCGCATGCAGGCGTTCGGCGGCGACCGGCTTCCCCTCGAACAGGATTTCGGCCGCAAGCGCGCGCGGCAACGCGCGGGCGAGGAACCACGAACCGCCGCCATCGGGCGTGAGGCCGACGCGCGCATACGACATCACGAACTTCGCGTCATGCGCGGCAACGATCAAGTCGCAAGCGAGTGCGAGCGAGAAGCCCGCGCCGGCGGCCGCGCCTTCGACCGCTGCGATCACGGGTTTCGTCGATGCGCGGATCGCGCTGATCCACGTGGCGAGCTGATCGATGCTGTCGGCCTGATAGGACGGATCCTTCGAACGGTTGTCGAGCAGCCGGTTCAGGTTGCCGCCTGCGCAAAAGAAACGATCGGCCCCCGTGAGCACGACGGCGTGAATCGCGGGATCGCGCTCGGCGGTAGCGAGCGCTTCGACGCCGGCCGCGTACATGTCGGGATGCAGCGCGTTGCGCGCACCGGGATTGGACAGCGTGAGGACGAGCGTCGATTCGCTCTCGGGCGGACGTGAGGCCAGCAGTTCAGCGCTCATGCGAGTGTGTCTCCATCGGATGGTGCGGCTGCGGCGCCGTGCATTGCGCGCGTGCTGGCGCATGCACATGAGGGTGTTGTCGCAGCGGATGCAATGTTGTCATGACGGACGCGAAACTGCTTTAGACTAGCACGGACGTGCTTTTCAGCGCGACGCATCCCGATGCGGCCGGTATCGCAGCGGCCGCGCTTCGCAACGAAGGAGACTCCGATGCTACAGCTGTGCGGTATTCCGTTGTCCAACTACTACAACAAGGTGAAGTTCGTTTTGCTCGAGCACGACATCCCGTTCGAGGAAGTGACATGCGGTCTGCCGATCAGCGATCCGGCACTGCTCGTCGATTCGCCGCTCGGCAAGATTCCGTTCGTGAAGACCGAAGAGGGCGCGCTGTTCGAATCGCAGGTGATCGTCGAGTATCTGGCTGCGCGGTATCCCGAGAAAGCCATTTTCCCGTCGAGCCCGTTTGCTGCCGCAAAGGTGCGTGAACTCGTCGAGACGCTCGAACTGTATCTCGAATGGATCGCGCGCGAGGTCTATACGGAAGCGTTTTTCGGCGGCAAGGTGAGCGACGGCATGAAGGCGCATGTCGAGAAGCGCCTGCCGCGCGCGATCGATGCGTTCAAGCGGATGGCGCAGTTCTCGCCTTATGTGCTTGGCGATTCGTTCAGCCTTGCCGACATCGCCGCGTCGATTCATCTGCCGGTGATCGGGATGGCGACGAAGGCGATATATGGCCGCGATTTCCTGGTTGACGCGAGTATCGACTGGAAGGCGCACGCGAAGATGGTCGGCGAGCGGCCGGCCGCGCAGCGCGTGGCGGCCGATCGCAAGGTGTATATGGATGCGATGAACGCCGCGCGTTCGTAAGCGCGGCCCGGGGCGGCGCCGCTGCTGGACTTACAGGCGCGCGAGTCGTTCGAGTGCGGACGCGAGCGTGCTTTCCTGCTTGGCGAAGCAGAAGCGTACGACGCCCGATTCGTGCGGCTCGTGATAGAACGCCGACACCGGAATCGCGGCCACGCCGACCTCCGATGTGAGCCACTTCGAGAACTCGGCTTCCGGCAGGTCGCTGATTGCCGAATAGTCGACACACTGGAAATACGTGCCCGGGCACGGCAGCAGCTTGAAGCGCGTGCGCTCGAGACCGGCACGGAAGAAGTCGCGCTTCTTCTGGTAGAAGTCGGGCAGCGTCAGGTACGGCGCCGGGTCGCGCAGATAGTCGGCGAGCCCGATCTGCATCGGCGTGTTCACCGTGAACACGTTGAACTGATGGACCTTGCGAAACTCCGCGGTCAGTGCGGCTGGTGCCGCGACATAGCCGACCTTCCAGCCCGTCACGTGATAGGTCTTCCCGAAACTCGACACGATGAAACTGCGCGCGGCCAGTTCCGGGTAGCGCGCGACGCTCTCGTGCCGCGCGCCGTCATAGACCATGTGCTCGTAGACCTCGTCCGACAGGATCAGTACGTTGGTGCCGCGTACGATCTCCTCGAGCTTGCGCATGTCGGCCTCGCGCCACACGGTGCCGGTGGGGTTGTGCGGCGTGTTGATCATGATCATTCGCGTCCTCGGCGTGATCGCGGCGGCGAGCCGATCGAACGGGATCGCATAGTCGGGCGCTTCGAGCGTGACGAATACCGGTTTGCCGCCCGCGAGTTCGATCGACGGCAGGTAGCTGTCGTAGGTCGGTTCGACGACGATCACTTCGTCGCCCGGATGCACTGCGCACAGGATTGCCGTCAGCAGCGCCTGCGTCGCGCCGGCCGTCACCGTGATCTCGGTGGCCGGATCGTAGCGCCGGCCGTAGACCTGCGCGATCTTGTCCGCGATCGCGTCGCGCAACGGTGCGACCCCGGCCATCGGCGGATACTGGTTGTGGCCGTTGCGCATCGCGGTCGCGACTGCGTCGACTATGCGCGGATCGCAGTCGAAATCGGGGAAGCCCTGGCCGAGGTTCACTGCGCCTTTTTCGGCGGCGAGCGCGCTCATGACCGTGAAGATCGTTGTGCCGACGTTTGGCAGGCGAGAGGGGAAAACGGGAGTCGTAGGCATGTCGGAAGGAGCGTTCATCGATACGGTCGCAATCGGTGGCGCCAGGCGCGTCAGGCCGGCGTGGTGGCGTTGGCCGGCGCGGCGTCGAGCGCGCAGGCTTCGGAAAACGGGGCGGGTTGCGCGATCCGGAAGCCGAAGTCGCGTGCGGTGCGCTTCGCGAGCTTGAGCAGCGCGCGGTCCTTCGACACGAGCCATTCGGCCTGTGCGGCGCGCGCAAGCTCAAGGAACTTCTGATCGTCGCGATCCTTGCACTTCGGCAGCGGCGGCGCGTCGGCGTCGACGGGCGGCGGCTCCACGAGGCTCGTCAGGCGGGCGACGGTCGCGAGCGCCGCGGCCTTGTCGATTGCGCGCGATTGGAACTGCGGATAGTCGAGCACGAGTTCGAGTTCGTTCAGGCAGCGGCTGTCGATCACGGCGGCCAGCGTGCCGCATTCGAGTGCCGCCCGGATCGGGCGTGTGGCACGGTCGTCGAATACGAGTATGTCGATCCAGACGTTCGAGTCGAGTACGACGCGATGTGCGGCGTGTGGGGCGAGGGAGCGGGTCATTCGTTACAATCGGTGGTTTTCGTCTGACCGCAAGGCACGGCGTGCCAGCGAGCCTCTATGATAATCGTTCTCTCTCCAGCCAAATCCCTCGACTACGATACGCCCGCGCACGTGCCGTCTTACACGAAGCCTGCATTCGTCGACGACGCGTCGGAATTGATCGACGGCCTGCGCAAGCTGTCGCCGCAGGACATCGCGACGCTGATGGATATTTCCGATCCGCTCGCACGCCTGAACTTTCAGCGCTACGCGGACTGGTCGCCGGTCTTCACGCCGGCCAATGCGAAGCAGGCGGTGCTCGCATTCAATGGCGACGTGTACGAAGGGTTCGACGCGAAATCGCTGTCGGCCACCGATCTAGATTACGCGCAGCAGCACGTGCGCGTGCTGTCGGGCCTGTACGGGCTGCTGCGTCCGCTCGACCTGCTGCAGCCTTACCGGCTCGAAATGGGTACCCGTTTCGCGAACGCGCGCGGCAAGGATCTATATGCGTTCTGGGGCGACCGGATCACGCACGCGCTTAACGAACAACTCGAGACGCGCACCGGCGCGGCGCGCGTGCTGATCAACTGTGCGTCGACCGAGTACTTCAAGTCGGTCAAGCCGAAACTGCTGGCCGCACCCGTCGTGACGCCGGTATTCGAGGACTGGAAGGGCGGCCGCTACAAGATCATCAGCTTCCACGCGAAACGCGCACGCGGCCTGATGGCGCGCTATATCGTCGAGAATCGCATCGCCGATCCGGCGGCGCTGAAGGATTTCGCGGTGGAAGACTACGCGTTCGATGCCGCCGCATCGAACGATTCGACTTACGTATATCGCCGGCGAGTCGGCGAGTGACCCTGCCGGCCGTTCACGAGACGGCCGGTGCATGCATGTGGCCGGGCAGGCGGCAAACAGTCCGTTCCGGTCGCAACTGGAGAGACAGATGACCCTTTCGATCACCAGCAATTTCGACGCGGGCGCAATCGACGTCGTGTCGTGCGACAGCCCGGACGCGATCCGGCTGCGCGTGCGCGGCGACAGCCGCTCGGAATTTGCGCAGTGGTTCTACTATCGCCTGACGGGCGCGCGCGGCGAGCGGTGCGTGATGTCGTTCGAGAATGCGGCCGAGTGCGCGTATCCGTCCGGATGGCGCAACTACAGCGCGGTCGCGAGCTACGACCGGGTCGACTGGTTCCGCGTGCCGACGACGTTCGACGGCAAGACGATGACCATCGACCACACGCCCGAATTCGACAGCATCTACTACGCATATTTCGAGCCGTATTCGGAAGAGCGTCATGCGGCGTTTCTCGGTGCGGTCCAGCAGTTGCCGCAGGCGAGCGTCGTCGAGCTCGGGCGCACGGTCGAAGGCCGTCCGATGTCGCTGCTGACGCTCGGCACGCCCGAAGTCGACGACGCGCCGAAGAAGAAGGTGTGGATCATCGCGCGCCAGCATCCCGGAGAGACGATGGCCGAGTGGTTCGTCGAAGGGCTCGTCAAGCGCCTGGCCGGATGGGGCGACTGGGCGGGCGATCCGGTGGCGCGCAAGCTCTACGACCGCGCGACGTTCTACATCGTCCCGAACATGAATCCGGACGGTAGCGTGCACGGCAACCTGCGCACCAATGCGGCGGGCGCGAACCTGAACCGCGAGTGGATGGAGCCCGACGCCGAGCGCAGCCCCGAAGTGCTGGCCGTGCGCGATGCGCTCCATGCGATCGGCTGCGACATGTTCTTCGACATCCATGGCGACGAGGATCTGCCGTACGTGTTCGTCGCCGGTTCGGAGATGCTGCCGAGTTTCACCGAGCAGCAGGGCAACGAGCAGACCGCGTTCATCGAAGCGTTCAAGGTCGCGAGCCCGGATTTCCAGACCGAGCATGGTTATGCGGCGAGCAAGTACAAGGAAGATGCGCTCAAGCTTGCATCGAAGTACATCGGTCATCAGTTCGGCTGCCTGTCGCTGACGCTAGAGATGCCGTTCAAGGACAACGCGAACCTGCCCGACGAGCGGGTTGGCTGGAACGGCGAGCGTAGCGCGGCGCTGGGTGCGGCAATGCTGGCGGCGATCCTCGTGCACGTCGAAAAGTTCGCGTAAGCGCGCTTTCGTTGAAATGAAAAAGGCCGGGGCATCGCATGATGCCCCGGCCTTTTTGCTTCTGTCGTTGCCGCTCCGTCGTATCAGGACTTCTTCGCGGTTCTCTTTTTCACGGCTTTCTTCTGGCCGCCTGATTTCTTTGTTGCAACCGCCTTCTTGCCGGTGCGGCCCGTTGCCTTGACCTTACCGCGGTGCGATTTACCCTTGAATTTCTTCGTCGACGACGGGCGTTCAACGTGCGGCTTCAGCGGCGGAACGGGATCGTTCCAGCTGAATGCAAGCATTTGCTGACCCACATAGCCGCAGCGAAATTTCAACGGTGTCGGGTCGCTGCCGTCGCTATGGATGCCGAGGCCATTCACGGTAACGATGTTGTCGACCTTCACGCGCTGCTTGCCCTGATCGAACGAGTCGTTCCACGGCGTGATCGTGGCATTGCCGCTGTCGAATGCGTTCGGTGCGAAGTCGACACGATCGAAGGCCGACGACGTGCTGGCGATGAAGCTGCCGTGCGCCGCACAATCGGCGACGATCGGATCGGCGTGCATGTCGTTGACGAATTTGTTGATCAGTTCGGAGCGCTGGTCGAGGAGGTCGGCGAATACCGGTGCCGGAAGCGCAAGCGACAGGCCCGCGACACAGGCCGCCAGCTTGCCGAGCGCCCGGAAAAACCTGAGCGAGGCAGGAGAGCTGTCCATCTGGTTATTGGTGAGGAGCGAATGAGGCATCGGGCACGTATAGATGCCCGATGGAGAACAGGAGTTCAATCTTAGCGTAAAAAAGATGTGCGGCAGTAGGTGCCGCACTCTGCCGGGCCGCGGGTGATGGGGGCGGCATGCGTTGCCCGCACGGCAACACGAAGCGCATTCACGCGCGCGGACCGCCGAGACGATAGCGTCGAACGTCGAACGTCGTGACCCATGCCGGGCGATATACGGCGATAAGCGCAGTCGCCATGCCGGTGAACCATGCTTCGCCCAGCGCGAGCAGCGCGGTGTTCAGCAGATAGCCGGCGGGAATCACGACGGGCACGCCGTCCGCGAGCGCGAGCTGCACGCCGGCTGCGGCCGCGGCGACCGTGATGATCGCGATGGCCGGCGACAGAAATCCCTGGCCGGTAATGAACGACGCGAGGTTATGCGGCAGCCACGCGATCGCGGCGCGCTGCAGCAACGCGGACACGGCGACCGGTAGCGCGCCGTAGACCA
Source organism: Burkholderia sp. Bp9016 (assembly GCF_003857765.1). Classification (NCBI taxonomy): domain Bacteria; kingdom Pseudomonadati; phylum Pseudomonadota; class Betaproteobacteria; order Burkholderiales; family Burkholderiaceae; genus Burkholderia; species Burkholderia sp. Bp9016. The sequence continues at coordinate 3,002 of NZ_QTPY01000009.1, read as the reverse complement.
GATAGGTGAGGCCGATGCCTTGCCACGGCGCGTCGAAGACGATCGCGGCAACGGCCGTGACGGCAGCCATCCCGATCAGCGCGAGCGTCCAGTCGAACAGTGTGACGAGCAGCGTCGCGCCGAGCAGATGCATGACGATGCCGTCCTCGAGCCATGCATTCGAGGCCCAGAGAACCGTGATCGCGGTGACAAGCGCGAGCCACACGTGCTGGAGCGTTGCGTCCTGTAGTCGGACGAAGGGACGCTTCCAGATCGCGAGCGCGAGCAGCGCCACGGCGGCGATCCAGCCACCGACGCCAACCCAGAACGGAAGCGGTGTGAAAAGAAAACCCATGTGTTCATATTACTCGTTGAGCATCAAAGGTGGGAATCCGCACATGCCGACCGTCGCAATATCGATACGGCTAGCGTTCGCGCCGAAACCGCGGCGTCGGCTCGGCCGCGAGCGGCAGATCCGGGGCGCCTGCGTTCGCGGCAGGCAACGGGTATGCACGGTTGTTCCGTTGCGCACGCAGCGGAACCGGCCCGCGTTCGCCGATGACGGGCTTGCGCACGCGATCGCGGTTCGCCAGCAATACCTCGAGGTGCGGCGACAGCCAGCCGTTGTAGATCGCAACCGCGGCGGCGCGATTTGCCGCGCCGAGCTGCTGGAAGATGCTGGCGAGGTGGATCTTCACCGTGCCTTCGCTGATGCCGAGCGTACGGGCGATCATCTTGTTGGTACTGCCCATATGAACGAATCGCATGATCTGCGCCTGTCTCGGTGACAGCAGGCCGGTTGGCGGGCGGCGCGGCAGCGATCCGGCGAGCGTCTGGAAATGGGGGGCGTGGCGTGCTGCTGCTGCGGACGGCAACAGGCTGAGCGCGATGGGCGGAATGTAATGACCGCCCAGCATCACCATTTCGAGTGCGCGCACGATCAGGTGCGGCCGGGTCGAGTGCGGGATTACGCCCGCGACGCCGTAGTTGAAGAAGCGCTGGATGGCTTCCGGCGTGGATTCGTCGATCAGCACCGCGGCAGGCGTCGGCGAGCAGGCGCTGCAGAGCGCCTGAAGTTCGCTGAGCCGGCCGACGTCCAGCCAGTCGATCGCAACGAGGTCGAAACGCTGGGTGCGCAGCAGTCGGCGCGCCTGGAAACCGTCGGGCGCATCGTTGATGCTGGCATGACGGTCGATCTGCCGTAGCAGGGCCTTCAGTCCATCACGCCGCTCGGCGTCTGAGTTCAGCACCAGGAACCGCATATTCAACCTCCGTAAGGTAATTCATTGGGCTGCCGTCTGCATGCCGTGGGCCTCGATAATGACAAATACCTTACACGATGTCTGCTTGGCTGAAAGGCTTAGGAAAAGTCTGAAATTTCCGGTGCCGGAAATGCGGACGAGAAAAAAGCCGCTCCGGCTGGAACCGGGAGCGGCTTCGTGCGGGCAGGCGCTGTGGGCCTGCAGTGCGGATCAGTGAAAGTGCGGCTGTGCGGGGGACGCGTCTTCCGGCATTTCCGCGTGGACGATTTCGCCGAGCGGATCGGCGTACAGGGGCACGCCGCAGTCGTCGCAGTACTCGGGTTCGAAGCGGCCCGCGTGCCGGCGGACGTCGGTTACACCGCACTCCTTCAGCAGACTCACGATTTCTTCGAGTGGCCCGTCGATTGGCGCTTCGCCTTCGAGCGTTGCGCTGTCGATCGACACGTCGCCGTTCTCGCGGCCGTAGAGCGGCCACACGACGCCGTAGATCACGTCGTTGCTGGCGCGGCGCGTGAAAGCGACGCGATACTCGTCGATCCTGCGTTCGCCGAAGCCGGCGACCACCGCACGCAGTTCCTGCGGCGCCGCACCAAGTGTGTCGAAAAGATAACGGATGGCCGTTCTGACGGTGTGCGGACGAATGCGTTCGTCTGCATCACGGCAGGCCGAATAGTACGCGTCCGGAAGCAGGCATTCGAACTCGCAGCCGGGGAGGGCAACCGACAGGTTCGGGCCGCCCTGGGCCGTCCATTGCTCGAGGCACTGGCCGCGTTCGATCCGGTCGCCGTGTTCTTCTTCCTGCCAGCGGAACAGTGGCGCGCCGGCCGGTGCAGCGACGACGGCGAGCAGAAAGCGCGGGTCGGCCAGAATCGGCGAAGTTTCGGGCAGGTCGCCGAAACTCAGCTTCGCGGCATGCTGACCGATTGCCGCATGGGCGAGTTGTTGCGCGAGCCGGTAAGTTTCGACATGGTGCCGCGGCAACTGGTCGATGCTGTACAGGAACGGTGCGAGCCCGACGAGCGTGCCGCTCGCGAGCACGTGTGCTTGCAGGTGCGTACGCAGCGCGTCGGCGACGTCACCCTTGAGCGGACCCGACGGAATCATGTAGCGCGTCCAGGCGAGAACGGGGACGGCGACCAGCAGCGCGTCATGCGGCTGGCCATCGTGCTCGATCACCATCGACTCGCTGTGCGTCTCGGCCATGTCGGCGAGCGCGCCATATGCATCGGGATGATTCTGCTGCAGATGGTCGAGTGCGGCGTCGAGCGTGGTCTGGTTGCCGTTGCGAACGATCTTGGCGAGCAGCACATCGAGCTTCGCTTCCCAGAAGCGATCCTCGATGCGGCTGCCCGAGGCGAAGAGCGCAAGCGACAGGCCGACCAGTTTGTCGGCGTCGGGGGGGAGGCGTTTGGCGATTCGCTGGCGCATATTAAATACGTATAGAAGGAGGCGAAGAACCTCACATTCTAGTCCGTTCTTTGCACCATAAGCGCTCTCGTGCTCGGGCAGGGCCGGAAGGCCGAAGCGAGGGGCATGCAAAAAAATGCATTGAAACATCTTGCGCGATCGGCGGCGGGTGCATAGAATCACGCCTCTTTCGCGCTAACGGAAACACGGCGTGGGGGAAGAAGGGAAGCGGTGCGGTCGAGGTTGTTGCAAAGCCTTGGCGCACACGGAGTTGAACCCCCAGCCGTCGCGACGAAGCAGTTAAAAAAGTTGTTGACGATCTGGAAAAAGCGGTTCATAATCTCGCTTCTCTGC